>PWXP01000478.1 GCA_003561895.1 Planctomycetaceae bacterium
GCAACTGCACCGACTACCAGGCCCGGCGGCTGGGCATCCGCTATCGGGTGAAAGGCGAGAAGGGCACCCGCCTGGCCCACACGCTCAACGGCACGGCCATCGCCATCAGCCGCGGGCTGATTGCCCTGCTGGAAAACCACCAGCAGGCCGACGGCAGCTTCGTCGTACCCGAGGCGTTACGCGGCTGGATGGGGAAAGACCGCCTGGCCCGGATTATTCATGACGATGTAGGGTGGTGACAAGCAAGCCAAGACTCTGGTGGGACTTCGGTCGCTCAGACGGGCTCGCTTCCGGCGCACGGCGTGCAAAACAGCGGGGCGTGGCTTGCGCAGTCCCACCAAGAACTTGCGCGACCTCGTCCCACCCTACATGAATAATCCGGGCTGGCGCCCCCCTGACCCCAAGCGCGCGCTCAGAAATAAGTTGGCCAATTGCAATGTAGTAGGCACTCGCCGTGTGCCGAAATTCGCGAACGGCACACGGCGAGTGCCGGCGTGCGTCGGCGAGGGAGGTGGCCGACGCGTCCCATGGCGGGCGAAATGGTATGGCTTGGGTGGGTGCTTCGGGGTGCTCTGGCAGCCGGATTCGCCCCCCTCTACATGGCACCGGCCGTTCAGGTTACTCCCCGAAGACGGTGACGACGACGGTGCGGTGTCGGCCGCGGACGTCGCACTCGATGTGGAACACCTGCTGCCAGGTGCCGAGGATCAGTTCCCCCTTCGCGATGGGCACCGAAAGCGACGGCCCCATGAGCGTGGCCTGGAGGTGCGAGTGGCCGTTGCCGTCGTGCCAGGCCTGTTCGTGGCCGTAGTTGCGGCTGGGTGGCATGAGGCGGTCGAGCATTTCGGGCACGTCGCGGCAGAGGCCGGGCTCGAACTCGACCACGCTCACGGCGGCCGTACTGCCGACGGCGAATACCTGGGCCGCACCCGTCTGAATGCTCGACCGTCGAACCACTTCGGCCACGCGCGCGGTCAAGTCGGTCATTCGGCCGTGGCCGGGGGTTTCAAACGTCCATTGCTCCTGATGCACCATGGCGATAATTCAAGCGTTAGGGTAATGTTTTCAGGGAGAGTTTCCCATGTGTTCGTTGCGCACGAGCACACACGCGTGCAGCCGCCGGTGGTAGGTTTCCACGGTCCGCTTGAGCCACTCCAGACGCTTCCGGCGTTCCAATTCGTCCCCGGCAATGGGGGTTCGTTCGTTCCCGCAGGAAATAACGTGGTACAACGCTCCCGGGAACCCGATTCTCAAAGGTCTTGCCATGCCGCAACGATACCTCAAACGGCGCGCCCGGTCAAGCACAAAGGACGTAGCCGTTCACAGGGGACGGTCCCAATTTTATCGGCATAAAGCTGCATCCCAATTGTGGTTACCCGCCAACCCCGCTGTCAATCAACCTCTCCATCTGAGTTTTTGCGCGGCGGGGTTTCCAGGCCGCGCGGGGTCAGAAAGCTTCGTATCGGGTTTTGTATAACGCCTCCGCCGCCTTGTTATTCTACCCGGCACCCTACGCAAGAAGGGCATTTCTATAGCACACGAAGGGGCGTATAGCGCCTTGCATCGGCTGTTGGGACGGCGTAGAATGGGCAGTGTGCGAGCTTCTTGAGAAGATTCGTGCGGTTGTTCGCGCCGATCGTTTCATCGTCTGTTGGCATGCCGAGTCTGTTGGCATGCCGAGTCTGTTGGCATGCCGATGAGCGGTGCGAGGAACGTCAAGTGGCTTTTTGGCAACTGGTCGCAGGACTAGAAAATGCTCGATTGGAACGGGAACGGCCGCATAGCGACCCCCCATCCCTCGGTGGTGGTTCGAGAAGACTTGGTCGATGGCACGGAGGTCGAAGCGGTTTGGGCGTGGCTGCCGGAAAGCGAGATTGCCAAATACTTTCGAGAGTGACCAAGCGGGTTGGCAAGAGCCCACCCCAGTGCCCAGACGAGGAGGAATAACCGTGAGCACCCCCAAGCCGACGAAGACGATCGATGAGGTATTCGCTGAGTTCCTGGCGGACCAGGAGGCGAGGCTGAGCGAGAGGACCTTCCGGCAATACGAGAGCATCATCGACCTGTATGGTTCCTACCTGGAGAGCTACTGGCCCGACTGTGACGAGAATGAATACCGCCGAATCACGGGCGCCGGGGGCACCTATTGTGGCACCCTCGGCCCGGACGGGATCACGGGTGGGATTTCCGAGTTTCTTGGCTATTTCATGCCGCGCAAGGTGGCGGCCGGCAAGGACACCATGAGGGCGGCCGGCACGGTGACGAAGAAGCTCGTGAAGTGGCTGGCCGAGAAGAAGTACGTCGAGGACACCGGGTCGCTTGAGATGGCCGAAGAACGGGCCGGCGAGGCCGCCCGCGACTTGCCCGCCGCCAGCGAGGTGGCCGATTGGCTGGAGGCCTACATTGATGAGAATGTCCCGGCACGCTACTCCCGGCAGATTGAAGACCACTTCACCGTTAGCCGGATCGAACCGGGGAAGCTCTGGCTGGAGCCGCTCATCTCCGGGGACCGCCAGATCGGTCCGGTCCCGGTGCCGCACGAAGTGAGCCAGCAATGCCGGGTGGGCTGGGACATTAGCGGGATCGTGGCGAAGACGGCCAAGGGGTGGCGCTTTTGGGAGGTCTGGAATGTCACGCCGTAGCGCGAGCGGGAAGAAGTCCTTGTTCCACGGGCCAGATGTCGGCCGAGCCTTACCCGGCACTGGAATTGATCCCGGTCTATGCCGTCGCCCGGCGATGGTGATGCCTGCATCCGATTCAGAAGCAGTCGCACATCGCCATGAGGTCGAGCATTCGGTCGGGTGCAAAGCCGCGCAGACCTTTTGCAGCATGCCGTGCTTTCAATCGCCCCGCTACCACAAGCCCGGATTATTCACAAACGGGCGGCGTTCGGCGCACGCTACGGTAGCGGAATTCGTACGAATTCCGGCCTAAGTCGTTGTGCACAAAGGGATTCTTACGAATTCCGCTACAGGCTCGTGAATAATCGGGGCAAGGAATGCCACGACGACGGAACATGACATACCGCAAGTGCCCTTCCTGACCATGCTTCTCCAGGTAACGGATCTCGGTCCACACGTCGTGCTTTGCGTCCAGGTTCTTGCGCTTTGCCCGCTCCTTCAACTCCCGCACCACCTCGTCAATGCGACTTCTCGATGCAAGGCCTTCGAGAGCACTTGGAAGAGGGATTCGAAAAGGTAACGTCGGCAACCTGCCAAGGCGCCGTTGAAGACATGAGGCGCGAGGAAGATCGGTACTGGCGAGAGGACCTGGAGAATGAAGCGGACGAATTCAGTCCCATTGGAGGGGCAATTATTCTGAGGGGTACACATTCGTTGCTAGCAATGCCACCACTATTGCAAAGTCATTTGAGACGGGCTGTAGCTGCCGACGATGCGTGAATGGAAGTACTGAGAGGGAAAAAAGGGGAAGGGGAAAAATGGGAAGATATAATCTGCGATGGGTTGCCTACGGGAGATTGCTTTGAGAACCATTTCCCCCTTTCTCCCCTTTTCCCTCCTGAGGCGAGCGATTCTGCCAGCATTTCGCAAGGTTATGATCGACGCCTCGCCCCCGAGGGCGACCGAGGCAATAATCGCCCAAGTTCTCGCAGCTTACCCAATCTTGTTGACTGTCACCTTTTCTCCGTCTTTTCTCCGTCCCGACGCGCCGCTCGCTTGGGCGTGCGTCTGCACAAGGTGCGCCGCCCCCCCTCCTGTGGGGGCAGTGAAACATGGATTGACATTCGTAGCGGTTTTGGAGTACAAGACGCCCGCTTTACCTCCGTTTTCAAGCCAACCCCCCGTTACCGCCCCCCTAGAGCCGTTCTGGCTCGACGCGGGCCGCCGGGGCCACCTTGTCGCGTGTCATGCCAGCAGTCGAAGCGATGGAACCGCTCCAGCAGGGGGCCGATGTGGCTCCCTGCCCTCGGGAAGCACCGGAAGACGTCGGTGCCGCGGCCCAAGCCCTGGCCTGGGCCGCGCAAAACCGCCTGCGCGCGGCACTGGCAGTCTCCGCCGCGACCCTTTCTATCGGAACCCTGGTTGCCTCGGGCGTTTGGGCTGTTGGGGCAATTCGCGCCGAACCCGAGGTCACACTGGCCGAGGTGTTCAAGGCGCTCGAAAGCGGCGTCTCCGCGCAAGCAAAGGAGGCCGCCAACACGTTGCGGAGCCAGGAGTCGGCCCGCCTGGACGACATTGCCGGCGCCGTCTACGTCCTCGGTGTAGCCACGGCGATGGAGGCCGCCGATGGCTGGCGCCGTGACAAGCCGCAGAAATATCTGTTGGCGGCGCGCTATCTCGAAGAGGCCCGCAGCCGCGGCTTTCCGCCCGGCCGGCGCGGGCGGGGATTGTACCTGCTCGGGAAGAGCCTGTACAAGGGGGGCCAAATTCCGGCCAGCCGTCCTCACCTGACCGCCGCCCTGGAGGCCGCCCCTTCGCATCGGCCCGCCATCCATCGCCTTCTGGCGGGCGCTTATCTTGGCGACAGCACGCCCGATTTACCCAAGGCGCTGCACCACAACACGCTGTACCTGGAGGAACGCAACCTGACACCCGCTCAGCGGCACGAAGGGCTGATCGGGCGAGCCGAAATTCTGCTGGCGATGGCTAAGCCCGACGAATGCATGGCCGCGCTGGAACGGGTGCCGGCCGACTCGCCGCTTCGGGCGGAAGCGACCGTGCTCCGTGGTCGCGTGCAGATGCACCAGGCGCGCGCGCTGAAAGAGCAGGATGCTCCCTCGCCGGAGCAGTTGGAGGCGGCGAGGCAGAAATACGAGCAGGCCATCAAGACCCTTCAGCTTGCCCAAGCACACGATACGCTCCGCAACCATGCCACGCGGAAGGCCATGTACCTGATTGGCGTGTGTTTCAAGGAGATCGGCGAGTATCGGGCGGCCCTGCAGCAGTTCACTCGCGCGCGGCAGTTGTTCGCCGACACTCCGGAGGCCGTGGCGGCGAGTATTGAGGAAGCCGAACTCGCCCGCAACTTGGGACGCCACGAGGAGGCGCTGGCCGGCTACCGGCGCGCCCTCGAGCCGCTGGCCGACCCCAAAACGTTCAGCAACCCGTGGGTGACCGTCCGCGAGTTGCGGCTTCGCATGCTCGGGACGTACGAGTATTACGTGGAGACGCGAAACCTTTCCGTCGCTCTGGAGCTTGCCGAACTGTTCCACCCGCTCTTCCCCGAGGTGCGGGCGCTGGAGCTGAAGGCCGACGTGCACCGGGCGTGGGGCGAGGCCCTGCTGGCCGAGGCCGATCAGTCATCGCCGGCCCGGGCCGAGCCGCTGCGGCGGGAAGGGCGCCGGCATTTCCGCCAGTCGGGCCGCATTCACGCCCGGCTTGCCGAACTGCTGATCACCTCGCGGCGATATCCCGACCTGCTGTGGGAGAGCGGGCAGGATTACATGCGCGGGCATAGTTTCACGGCGGCCATCGGCATGCTGAAGGAATACCTCAAGGACCAGGCGCGTCTCCGCCACCCGCAGGCCCTGGCGATGCTCGGCGAGGCGCACCTGGCGCTGGGCCGGGTGGACGACGCCCTGGCGGCGTTCGAGGAATGCGTCGATTTCCACCCGCGCGACGCGGCCGCCTACCGGGCGCGCCTGCTGGCCAGCCGCGCCTGGGGGGAGAAGGGCGAGCCGGAGCACGCGGAGGAACTGCTGCTGGAAAACCTTGCCGGCGAGTCCCTGACCCCGGCCAGCCGGCAGTGGCGCCAATCCCTGTTCGACCTCGGGGAGCTTCTGTACCAGGAGGGGCGTTACGAAGAGGCTGTCCGGCGCCTCGACGAGGCCGCGCGCCGGTATCCCGACGCCCCCCGGGCCCTGCCCAGCCGTTACCTGCTGGCCGAGTCGTACCGGCGTGCGGCCGAGGAAGGCCGGGAGCAGCTTTCGGAAAGCCCTGCCGGCTCGGAGGGCTCCGCATCGGACAAGGAAACCGCCCAGTGGTTCCAGAAGGCGCGGGACGAGTTTCTCGCCCTGCGCGACCTGCTGAGCGAGCGACAGCAGTCGCGCGACCTGACGGCAACCGAGCAGGCGATCCTCCGGAACGCCTGTTTTGCCATTGGCGACACCGAGTTTGCACTCGGCCGGTACGCCGAGGCCGTGGAAGCGTACTCGAACGCCACGAACCGTTACCAGAACGCGCCCGAGGTGCTCGACGCCTACGTGCAGATTGCCAACGCCTACCGGCGGCTGGGCGACGCCGCGCGGGCGCGCACCGCCCTGGAACAGGCGAAATCGGTGCTCAACCGGATGAAGCCCGACACCGCCTTGCACGGCCCGACGAATTTCGACCGGGCGCAGTGGGGCGAACTGCTGGAATTCCTTAGCGAACTGTAGGGGCTTGCCATGCCTTCTCTCGAAACCGACATCCTGTTCGACCTGATCTGCTCGAAACGCGCGTGCCTGGAGCAGCTCCGGGAGATGGGCCTGCGGCAGATGGAGTTGATCGAGTCGGGCCGGATGACCACCCTGCTGGACTTGTTGGCGCACAAGCAGCAGACGCTCACGGAACTCCAGCAGATTGAGCGCGCGCTGGACCCGTTCCGCGGCCAGGCGCCGGAAGCCCGCCAATGGCGCAGCGAGGAGGCTCGCCGCCGGTGCGCCGACGCGCTGCACGCTTGCGAAACGTTGCTGGCCGAAATCGTCGACCGGGAGCGCCGCGGCGAGCGAGCCCTGGTTTCCCGTCGCGATGGGGCGGCCGCGCAGCTCCAACAGATGCACCGGGCGGGGGAGGCGCGGGCGTCGTATACCAGCCCGAATGCCGGCCCCGTCAGCCAACTCGACCTCTGTTCCGACGTCCCCTGAGGACCGACACCATGGCATTGCTCAACGAGTATTCCGATCCTCCGCTGCCGGCGGCAAACGCCGAATTGGAGACTGTGCTGGCCGCGTGGCACCAGGCCACGGTACGGCTGGAGCGAACGCACGAGATGCTCCGCGCCGAGGTGCACCGGCTTACCAACGAACTGGAAGTGAAGAACCGCGAGCTGGCGCGGAAGAACCGGCTGGCCGATTTGGGCCAAATGGCCTCGCACGTGGCCCACGAAGTCCGCAATCACCTGGTGCCGGTGACGTTGTACCTGAGCCTGTTGCGACGGCGCATCGGCGAGGACCGCGGCGCGGTCGACATTGCCGACAAGATCGCCGCCGCCTTCACCGCGCTCGACGCGGTGGTGCACGACCTGCTGCACTTCACCTCCGACCAGGAACCGCGGCGGTCGCGGTTCCCGCTCGGCCGCGTGGTCGAGGAGGTGTGCGCCTCGCTGGCGCCGCAACTGGGCGCGCAGTCGATCCGCGTCGTCCTGGACATGGGGGGGGAACCGCGGGTTTGGGCCGACGAGTCGATGGTCCGCCGCGGCGTGCTGAACCTCATGCTCAACGCCGTCGACGCCATGCCCGACGGAGGCTCGCTGGTGGTCACCACGTCGGCGAGCGAGGCGGGGGTCGAACTGGAGATTGCCGATACCGGCCCGGGGCTTTCCGACGACGCCCGCCGCCGGGCGTTCGAGCCGTTTTTCAGCACGAAGTGTGGTGGGACGGGCCTGGGCCTGGCCATCGTGCACCGGATTGCCGAGGTGCACGGGGGTACCGTTTCGGCAATGAACTGCCCGGAGGGCGGCGCCGCGGTCACCCTCCGGTTCTCCGACCCGATCGCCATGGAGGCAGCCGCATGAAGACCCCTCCGAATGGTCGTACTCCTCCCACCGAAACAACCGGCCGCGTGCTGGTGGTCGACGACCACGCCCCCGCCCGCGAGTCGATGGCCGTGGTCTTGCGCGAGGCGGGCCACGAGGTGACGTGCTGCTCCAGCGGCGCCGAGGCCCTCGCGAGCCTGGCCGAAACGGCCGTCGATTGCGTGGTGACCGACCTGCGGATGCCCGGCATGAGCGGGCTGGAGTTCATCGCCCAGATCGAGCAGCGGCGGTTGCCGGTCCAGGTGGTGATGGTCACTGCCCACGCGTCGGTGGCCTCAGCGGTCGAGGCGATGCGGCACGGCGCCTTCGACTATATCGAGAAGCCGTTCGACGTCGAGCAGCTCGAGCGGCTGGTGGGGCAGGCGATCCGCCATGGGCGGGTGTTTGCACCCGGCCGGCACGCGCGGCAGCCCGGCGCCGAGCCGCCGTTGATGGTGGGCGGCAGCCCCGCCATGCAGGCGCTGCGCGAGCGCATCGCCCGCGTGGCCCCCACGCCCGAAACCGTGCTCATCCTCGGGGAGAGCGGGACGGGCAAGGAACTGGTGGCCCGGGCCGTCCATGACGAAAGCCCGCGCGCCGCCGGCCCCCTGGTGAGCCTGAACTGCCCGGTCCTTTCCGCGCAGCTTATGGAAAGCGAGTTGTTCGGTCACGAGCGGGGCGCGTTCACCGGGGCCGAGGCCCCGCGCACCGGACGGTTCGAAATGGCCCATGGAGGAACCATCCTGCTGGACGAAGTGACTGAAATCGACCTGAATTTGCAGGCGAAGCTGCTTCGGGTGCTGCAAGAGCGGGCCTTTGAGCGGGTGGGCTCCAGCCGCACCCAGCACGTCGACGTCCGCGTGCTGGCCAGCACCAACCGCGCCCTGGACCGGGCGGTGCGCGAAGGCCGGTTCCGGGAGGACCTGTACTTCCGGCTGGCCGTCGTGCCCATTCACGTGCCGCCGCTGCGCGACCGCCGCGACGACATTCCCGCCCTGTGCGAGCACTTCTTCGCCCGCTGCGCCCAGCGTCTCGGCCGCGAACCCTGCGCGCTCGAACCGGCCGCGGTCGACCTGTTGACGCACCATCACTGGCCGGGAAACGTGCGCGAATTGGAGAACATCGCCACCCGGGCAAGCGTGCTCAACCAGGGCGGGCCGGTCACGGCCGATGAGCTGCGACGGTGGCTGATGGCCGACGCGGCGGGGGCGCCGAACCAAGACGGAAGCGACGTGCCGGTGGGCCTGAGCTTGCAGGAGATGGAACAGAAGCTGATCGAGGCCACGTTGCAGCACTTCGACGGCCACCGGCAGCGGACGGCCCGGGCGCTGGGTATCGGCGTGAGGACCCTTTCCGGCAAGCTCCGCCAATACGGCTACGCTCCCCGTGAGAAAGAAAAGGTGAGAGCGTGAAGCATCGAAGCGGCACTCGGCAGATTCTGCCGGAGGGAAACAGGCATTTTGTGCCGTTCGCAGCACCGGACCCCGGCTCTTCCCCGCCGCGCACCCGGCGTGCCGCAACGGCACGCGGGTTGCACGTGCGCCCCTCGGCCCGCAGAGGGCTGCCACCGCAGGGACCGCCATGCTGAGTAACCTGTTTAGCGCGACTACGATCCCGGTCCTCGAGGAAGTTGCCAAGTTTTCCCAACTTCGGCACACGACCCTGGCGGGCAACATTGCCAACCTGGATACGCCCGGCTACCAGTTCCGCGACCTGTCGGTGGACGATTTCCAGTCGCGGTTGCAGGAAGCAGTCGAGTTGCGCCGCCAGCCGCCGGACCCTTACCGCTCCGGCCGATACGCGAGGCACCGGGAGCCGTTGCAGGCCGCGCCGGCGGAGAAGCCGCACACCATCCTGTACCACGACAAGAGCAACGTGGAACTGGAACAGCAGGTGTCCGAGATGGTGAAGAACCACATGCAGCACAACCTCGCCTTGACGGTGATGAACCAGCAGTTTCGATTATTGACCACGGCCATTTCCGGCCGTTTGTAAGCAGGATCGAGGAGTCCATCCATGTTTTCCGCGTTCGACATCAGTGCAAGCGGGCTGGCGGCTCAGCGGATTCGCATGAACGCGCAGTCGAGCAATATCGCCAACATATCGACCACGCACAACGAGCGCGGCGAGCCGGAACCGTACCGCCCGCGGTTCGTCGTGTTCCAGACCGACGAGGGCGTGGGGTCGCACGGGGCGTCGGGCGTTCGGGTGGCGTCGGTCGAGGTGGCCGACGTCGAGCCGATCTGGCGGTACGATCCGCATCATCCCGACGCGGCGACCGAAGGCCCCCACGCCGGCTACGTCGCCTACCCGAACGTCAACATGATGACCGAGTTCACCGACGCCCTGGAGGCGGCCCGGGCGTACGAGGCCAACTTGGGCGTGATCGACATCACCAAAGACATGCAGAACCAGACGCTGCGAATCCTGGCTTAACCCCTTTGCCGAGAGGCTGCCATGAATCCGATTGGAGGCATTTCGCCGCTCCCACCGTCAGTTGCCGCGCCGCCGGGCGGTCCGGGAGCCGTCGCCGGCGGCGGCAAACCGTTCGAGCAGTTCCTGCTGGATTCGATCCACCAGGTCAACGCCATGCAGCAGGACGCCGACCGGGCCGTCGAAAGCCTGTTCACCGGCGGGGAGGCGAATCCGGCCGAAGTGCTCACTGCCGTACAGAAGGCCGACGTGGCCTTCCGCATGATGCTCCAGGTGCGCAACAAGATGGTGCAGGCGTTCGAAGAGATTCAGAACCTCCGGATTTGATTGCTAGGGCCGTGCCATGGATTTCCTGAACCAAGCCTTCGCCCAGGTTGCCGACCTGTTCCGGTCGATGTCGCCCGGCGCCCGCATTACGGCGGGACTGCTGCTGGCGGTGTTGGTGGCGAGTTTGGGATTACTGTTCACTTATCCGGGTTCCGGGCCGGACGTCGACCTGTTCAGCGGAACGTCCGTTTCGCCCTCCCAGGTGACCCAGATTCAAGCGGCATTTGCCAAGAGAGGGCTGAACACGTATGAGATCGAGGGCAGCCGGATTCGGGTTCCCCGCGGCCAGCGCGACGTATACCTGGCCGCCGTGGCGGAGGCGCGGGCGCTGCCCCCCGACTTCGAGTCGGCCTTCGACACCGCTCTGGAGGGCAGCAGCGTGTTCGCCTCGCGCGAGGAGCGGCAGATGCGGCTGAAGCTGGCCAAGCAGAAGACGCTCGGCCTGATCATCAGCCAGATGACCGGCATCGAGAGCGCCTCGGTCATCTACGACGTCGAGGAAAACCGGCACGCCTTCAACCGGCAGCGCACCACGACGGCCACGGCGGCCGTGCGGCCCATGGGCAATGAGCAGCTTGCCGAATCGCAGGTGGCATCGATCCGATCGCTGGTGGCGGGGTCCATTGCGGGTCTTCGGCCGAACCAAGTGACCGTAGCCGACCTAAACGGTCCCACCTGGCACGCCAACCCGGAGGGAGGGGGGACCGCCGTCGAAGACCCCTATATCGCGCGCAAGCGAATGTACGAGCAGGAGTGGGAGGCGAAAATACTCAACGCGCTTGCGTATGTGCCGGGCATCCGAGTGACGCCGAATGTGGAATTGGACCGCGAGCGAGAGCGGACGGAATTCATCCGAGAGCACCACCCCAAGACGACCATCATCGAGGAGCAGGAGCAGTTCAAGACGCGGGTTCGCGAGGGCACGGGGTCCGGCGGGCCGCCGGGCTACCGGGCTCAGCAGAACACCCCCGCCGAGTTGACTCCCGCCCGCAGCGGCGGTACCCGCGAGGAAGAAGAAGATTCCACCCGGCAAATGCGGGCGCTGGCCTCGGGGGCCGAACAGCAGCGGGTGAGCGTGGGACTGACGCCGCAGCGGGTGAGCGTATCGGTGGCCATTCCCAGCGGTTACTTTGAAAAGATATGGGGCGAGCGGAACCAGACCGCCGGCGCGGCGGAAGGGCCCGAGGCGGCGCAGCTCGAGCAAATTCGCACCGAAGAGACCAGCCAGATCCGGCGGCTGGTGGCCAACCTGCTGCCGCCCACCGAAGGCGTGGAAGACCGCACCGAACTGGTCGAGATCATGACGTTCCAGGGATTTACCCCGGAGGAATTGCACGGTCCCACGTACAGCGAGCAAGCGCTCACCTGGCTCGCCCGGCACTGGAGCACCCTGGGCATGCTCCTGGTGGCGGCATTCAGCCTGGTGGTCCTGCGTTCGATGGTCCTCGCAGCGCCGACGGAGAAGCGGTCGCCGGAGTTGTTCCGTCCGGATGGCGCCGAGGCCCACGCCTCGGATCGGGAAGCGGCGGCGTCAGCGGCCAAGGAGATGGCGGGTTTTCATCGGGCGGGCCGTTCGTTACGCGACGAGCTTTCGGAAATGGTCCAGGAAGACCCCGGCGCCGCGGCCAATATCCTAAAATCGTGGATCGGCCAATCCGGCTAGCCCCACTGGCCCGCCCACGGACATCCCCCACGGCGGCAACGCACGGTATCGACACGAACCTGAGGCAACCCCATGAACGCAACGGACCCCGGAATTCGGAAGGCGGCAGTGTTTATCGCGGCGCTGGATTGCCCGGCAGCCGACGCGCTGCTCGACCGCTTGCCGGACGCGCAGGCGCGGCGCGTGCGTGACGCCGTGGTGGCGCTGCGCGAGGTCGGCGCGGGAGAGCAACGGCGCGTGCGCGACGAGTTCCTGCGCGAGCGGTCTGTGGCGCCCCCGGCGGACGCGGGCGGCATCGAGTTGGACGGCGGCCCGGCGGGCGCGGATGCCGGCACCCGATCGAACCCCGCGCGGGGTTGCGAAGCGGAGACAGACGGGAACAGGCCCCCGTTTGCGTTCCTTTCCGAGGCGGCCGGAGGCGACCTGGCCAAGGCCCTGCAGAGCGAACGCCCCCAGACCATCGCCCTGGTGTTGGCACACCTTCCGCCGCACCGGGCCAGCGAGGTTCTCGCCCGGCTCGACCCGGCGGGACAGGCCGAGGTGATTCGCCGGCTTGCCAACTTCGAGGAGGCTGATCCGGGCATCGTGCGCGAGGTCGAGCAGACGCTCCAGAGCCGTGTGGCCCGGCAGTGGGGCATCCGGCCGAACCGCGTGGTCGGCATGAAGGCGGTACAGGAAATCCTCGAGGTCGGCGAACCCGGTCTCGGCCGTACGATCGCCGAGACGTTGGGGACCGGCGGTAAAGGCCGGCCCGAGCGGGCAGCGGAACCGGCCCTTCGGTTTGAGGAATTGCCGCGGCTCGACTCGGGCAGCCTGGCCGGCCTGTTCCGCACCGCCGGAGGGCCGTTGGCCGCCACAGCGTTGCTGGGCGCTCCGGCGGCTCTGGTGCGGCGCGTGCTCGACGGCCTCCCGCGCGAGCATTCGCGGTGGTTACGGCGGACACTCGATGAACCCGGCCCCGTCCGGTTGCGCGACGTCGAGGAGGCCCGGCGCCGTATCGCGCAGCTCGCGACGGAGCTTCAGCGGGAAGGGCGCCTTGAGGTCGGACCGGCGGAATCGCGCATGGCTTTGACCGGCTGAGAAAGGAATCCCCATGGCAAGCATCATTCGAGCTACCGAGCAAAGCGACGCCACGCGGCATGTGCCCTTTAACTTCGAGGACATGACCGCCCGTGCGAACGAGTACCTCGACGGCATCCGCGGCGAGGCCCGGAAGATTGTTGGCCGGGCGCAGCAGGAGGCCGTGGCCGTCAAGCAGCAGGCGCAAGCCGAGGGCTACCGGGCGGGGCAACAGCAGGTGAGGGAGATTGTCCGCAACGAAATGGGCTCCGTCCTCCCGGCGCTTCGGCAAGCGGTGCAGGACGTGCAGCACGCCAAACAGGCATGGCTCGTACACTGGGAGGGTGCGGCCGTCCGGGTTGCCGCGGCGATTGCGAGCCGCATTGTGCGGCGCGAGGTTACCGACACGGCGGCGTTCGCCGCGGGGCAGTTGCGAGAGGCCCTCGAGCTGGCCGCCGGCGCCTCGCACCTGCGCATCCGGTTGAACCCGGACGACTACGCAGCTATGGACGGCCAGGCCGACGTGCTGGCGAAGGAACTGACCCCCCTGGCTACCGCCGAGGTGGTTCCCGACCCCGACATCACCTCCGGCGGCTGCCGCGTCGAGACCAGTTTCGGCGTGATCGACCAGCAGATCGAATCGCAGCTTGCCCGGCTCCAAGAGGAACTGACCTGATCCGGCCTTACCCATGCTCGACGTGACCGAACAACTCGAACGCGCCATGCCCACCGCGCTGAGCGGCACGGTGGTGCGCACCGTGGGGACGACGGTCTCCGTCGCCGGGCTCCCGGCGCCGGTGGGCGCCGTCGTGGAGATTGAGCGGGCGCCCGGCGAATTGCTCGACGCGGAAGTGATCGGCTTCAAGGACCACCTGACCCTGCTCTCGCCGTTCCGCGAGCCGGCCGGCGTGCGGCACGGCCACCGGGCGCGGCTGCGGCGGACCGCCCGGTGGCTTCGCGTGGGCGATGCCATGCTTGGCCGGGTGTTCGACGCCTCGGGGCAGGCGGTCGACGGCAAACCGCAGCCGGTGCTCCCGCACCGGGCGGCATTCCACGCGGCCCCGCCGCGTCCGTGCAGCCGGCCCCGCATCGGCACTCCCCTTTCCACCGGCGTACGTTCCATCGACGGCCTGCTCACCTGCGGCAAGGGACAGCGCATGGGCATCTTCTCCGGCTCCGGCGTGGGCAAGAGCGTTTTGCTGGGCATGATGTCGCGCTATACGGCCGCTGAGGTGATCGTTACCGCCTTGATCGGCGAACGCGGACGCGAGGTCAACGAGTTCATCGAACGCGACTTAGGGCCCAAGGGACTGGCCAAAAGCGTCGTCGTCGTCGCCGGCAGCGACGAACCCGCCCTCGTTCGCGTGCAGGCCGCCGCCACGGCCACCGCGATCGCCGAGTTCTTCCGCGACCAGAGCAAGGACGTACTCCTGCTGATGGACTCGCTCACGCGCTTCGCCCTGGCCCAGCGCGAGATCGGCCTGGCCGCCGGCGAACCGCCCACCACGCGCGGGTACACCCCCTCCGTGTTCGCCTCGCTGCCGAAGCTTCTCGAGCGGGCCGGCCGCAGCCCGCGGGGAAGCATCACCGCCTTTTACACCGTGCTGGTCGAGGCCGACGACCCGAACGAGCCGGTCAGCGATGCGGTGCGCGGCCTGCTGGACGGCCACACGTGGCTCTCGCGCCGGCTGGCCGCGCAGGGGCACTATCCGGCGGTCGACGTGCTCAAGAGCCTCAGCCGTCTCATGCCGGAGGTGGCCGATGAGGAACACCGCGCGGCGGCCGTCGCGGTGCGGGAATTGCTCGCGGCGTATCGCGACCACGAAGACCTGATTTCCATCGGCGCCTACCGCCGCGGGAGCAACCCGCGGGTCGACGCCGCCACCGACCTGCTCGACGACATCCGCGGTTTCCTCCGGCAGCCGGTGGACCGGCCGGCCACCCTGGAGGAGGCGCGGGAGGGTCTGTTGCGCATTTGCCAAAAGAACCCACAGCAAAACACACAGCCGAAGTAATGGCCAAGTTCCGCTTCCGATTGGCGACCTTGCTGCGACTCGGCGAATCGGTGCGCGACGAGCGGCGCGCCCGGCTTGCCGAGGCGTACCGGGCCGATGAGCTGCTCGAACAGCACGAAGCCGCGCTGGCCGAGGAGTTGGCCTCGCTCCGCACCGCCTGCCGCAGCACCGTCATGCCCGGAAGCGTCAACCTCGACCGGATGGTCGAGACCCAGCGATACGAACTCGTGCTCCGCGCCCAACAGAAGCACTTCGCCCAGCAGCGGGAAGCGGTTGCCGGCGAAATCGAGCGCCGCCGCGAGGCCCTGATGGCCGCCAACCGGGAGGTGCGGGTGTTGGAGAAGCTGCGCGAGCGGCAGGAGCAGCGGCACCGGCACGAGGAGGCGCGGCGCGACCTCCGGCAGCTTGACGAAGCCACCGCCGCGCGGGCCGGCCGCGGGGAGGAGCAGTGATGCAGCGGTTCATCGGTGCTTCAGCCACGTTCGTCGCCTACTTCGCCGTGGCAACCCTGCTGGCGCAGGTCCTCCTGCTGGGAATCGCCACGTGGCGATGGGACCTTAGCCGGGACCGGCTGGTTCAGCTCCTGGCCTTGGCGCAGGGTGTCGACCTGTTCGCTATGCAAGAGACCGCCCTGGTCAAGGCCGAGGACGTGGTGACCGAGCAGGTTTCCTTCGACGAAATCCGGGCCACCAGGGCGCTGAAATACCGCAACCTGGAACGCCGGGAGCAAGCGCTGGCAAGCGCTCTGGCGCAGCTTCGCACCGAGCAGCACAACCTCGCCGAGGAGCAGCGGCGTTTGAAGGCGGCACGCGACACGCTCGAGGCCGAGTTGAACGAAATACGCGAAGGCGCGCTAGCCCGGGGAATGGAAGAGGTGCGGCGGATCCTCGAGAGCGTCCGGCCGGCGCAGGCGAAGGCACAATTGGTCGAGATGTTGAACAACGACGAACTCGACACCGTCGTCGTCCTGCTGGCCGAAATGGGGGACCAGCGGCGGTCGAGGATCGTCGGAGAATTTAAATCCCCCCCGGAGCAGGCGATGATTGCCGAGGTGCTCCAGCGGATTTTGGAGGGAATACCCGACGCGGACCTTGCCGACGCGGCCCAAGCGGACCTATAAGAGCCCCTCAGAAAACCCCGGTGTGTGGTCGGATTCCCTTCAGAAACCGCCCGATGGCGCCGGTTATGTTAGCCCCACTAAAGCATGATTGAACCCAAGACCGATTTCGTCGCGGCGCTCATGCCGGTCGAGCCGCGGCCGTCGCCGCCCTCGATGGCGTTCGCACCGTACCTTGACCGGGCGTGGAGCTTTACCGCGACCACGGCGCCCGGGAGCATGATGGACGATGCGCACACATCGCGCAGCCGGGAGTCGGTTCCCGCGTCGCGCGACAGCCGCGAAGCCCCACACCCCGAGCGCCGTACGCAGGACCGCCGGCCGGACCGTTCGCCGCACGGCGTCGCGGAGGGGCATGGTTCACCACCGGCCGACCCGGCCGACCCGGCCGACCCGGCCGACCCGGCCGACCCGGCTGACCCGGCTGACCCGGCCGATCCGCCTGACCCGGCCGATCCGCCCCCGGCGCGAGAGGAGGACACCGACGACGACAACGCGAGGGATTCCACTGCCGAAGCCCACGGCGATCACCCACCGCAAAACGAGGAGAGCAACGCGGACCGCTACGAGGCGACGGACGCCGTTGACCACGTCGAGCGGGGCGACGACGCCGGAAAGCCGCGCCGCAGCTCCGGCGAGACGGCGACAGCTCCCGAGGACGCCGACGCCGGGGCCGCCGTCGATGGGGATGAAGCTGCTGCGGACGGCGGGACGGCTTCCACGGCCAACCTGAAGGACGAATCCTCCGAATCGCGGTCGGAACCGGCGGACGGGGCGGACGGGACGGCATCACGTACGTCGGCGGGCAAGAAGGAGTCGGCCCCGGATGTCGACAATGGGCCCCCACCTGAAGATGCCTCAGACCACGAGGGGGGCGAGCAGGACGGCAGCGATCAGCCGAGGGGGGAGCCGACCGAGCCGAATCTAGCACCGTCGCGACGGGCAAAGACGTCGAAGAGCCGGGAGGCCGCTTCTGCCCAACAGGCGCAAAGAGCCGGCCCGCGCACAACCGCCGAGGCCGCCGGCGCGGCGGCGGGCACCGGGCCGGCGGCTGCCACGACGGCGATGCCTCCCAGGCCCACGGCGGACGTCGCGCTGCCGGCGGTGGAAGCGAACAACCTGCCTGCCCCAACGGTGTCGGGCGAGCCGGCCCAAAGCGGGGCCGGCACCGAGCCCGGCGCCCGCACGCCCGCCGCACCGCCGGATCCAGCCGCAGCCTCGGAAGCCGACCCTTCCACCTCGGCGGACCGCGTGCGGTTTGTTCAGCGGGTGGCGCGGGCGTTTCAAGCGGTCGGCGACCGTGGTGGCACGGTGCGGCTGCGGCTGAGCCCACCCGAGTTGGGCTCGCTCCGTGTCGAAATCACCGTCCAGCGCGGCACCCTGAACGCCCGCCTGGAGGCCGAAACCGAAGCCGCCCGCCAACTGTTGCTCGACAACCTTCCGATGCTGCGCGACCGGCTGGCAGAACAGGACATCAAGGTCGAGCAGTTCCAGGTCGACATATCGGGCCGCCGGCAGGGCGACTTGACCGGCGGGTCCAACAACGGGCCGCATTCGGATCGGGCATCGACCGATGTCGGCCGGTCCCGGCCCGGCGGGGAGGACGGCGCCTCCGACGCCGATCCCGCCGGCCAGCCGCGCCCCCGCCGCTGGGGCGAGACAAGCCAGCTCGACCTGTTAATCTAAGGACACCACCATTCCATGCAAGGCGAGTAGTTTCAAGGGCCGTACAAACACAAAGGAGCGAACCCGTGCAAACCAACCCACTCGGTATCAGCGGCCAGCAAGGCCAGCAGGCAAGCGTTGGCGAAGACGCCTTTTCCAAGCTGCAAACGCAGGACTTCCTGAAACTCCTGGTAACCGAGTTGGCCAACCAGGACCCGTTGAATCCGATGGACAACGCCCAGATTCTCCAGCAAATCAGCCAGTTGCGCGAGATCCAGGCGACGGAAACCATGACGGCGACCCTGGAGTCGGTGCTGTTCGGTCAGAACTTCACCACGGCCAACTGGCTGATGGGCCGTAATATTGTCGGTCTTACCGACGAGGGCGAACGTGTTACCGGCGTGGTCGAACGGGTGACGCTCTCGGGCAAGGAGGTCCAGGCGCACGTGGGCGAGCACGTCATCAACCTGAGAAACATCGCCGAGGTCCTGCCGACCGACGGCGAGCCCCCGGAAGAAACCGAAGAGGTCGCCCAGGGCGTGACCAACGCGGACGCCCTGGAAGCCATCTTCGACGAGTTGGCTGCGGAGCCATAAATCGATGGAGCAAAAACTATGAAGCCCGTAGGATGGACATTCTTGTCCGTCGTTGCCCCGACGGACAAGAATGTCCATCCTACGGGTAAACTCCGATTTACCGCGATTGCGGCGAGTATCACTTTCCAACCCAAGAATCGAACCATTATCAGGAGGGAATAATTATGGGCTTAGCTTCCGCCATGAGCACGGCGTTGACCGGCCTGACCGCCTCGGAGACGACCATCGACGTGGTCGGCAACAACCTGGCCAACTCGAACACGGTGGGATTCAAGGCGTCGGACGCCTCGTTCGCCACCCAGTTCCTGCAGACCCAAAGCCTGGGCTCGGCGCCCACGGCCGGCAGCGGCGGCAATAATCCGCGGCAGATCGGACTCGGCACCATGGTGGCCGAAATCTCCCCCAGTTTCACGCAGGGCACCATCGAGATCAGCGCGAACCCGACCGACCTGGCCATCCAGGGCGACGGGTTCTTCATCGTCGAGGGCGCCCAGGGCGAGCATCTCTACAGCCGCAACGGCATTTTCAAACTCAACGCGCAGAGTGAACTGGTCACTATCACGGGCAATCGCCTGCTGGGCCACGGGGTCGATTCCGACTTCCAGGTGGAGGCTACCAGCCTGGAGCCGCTGACCATCCCCCTGGGCGCCGCGGCGGTAGCCCGGCCCACGGAAAACGTGCACTTGGAGGGAACCCTCTCACCCACCGGCGATTTGGGCGACACGGCCGAGGTTATTCAAACCGGGGTGCTCAGCGACACTAAATGGTCGTATCCGACCGAGGCGCCCACCGTGCAACGGGCCCTCCGGCCGGCAATCGACGACCTTCAGACCGATGTGGAGCCGGGCGGTGAAATCGGCGCAGGAACTTATTCTTACAAAATCGTCTACGCCGACGGGCCGACGGGGGCGAACCCCAGTACGGAAGGTGTGGCGTCGACGGCTGTCGAAGTGGCCGTCAATGACCCGAACAGCTCCGTCCAGATCAGCGGCTGGGAAATACCCGACGCCGGCTACAGCCACGTCCGCGTCTACCGCACGCCCGGCGACGATCTTAGCGCGTATTACTTCGTCGGCGAAGCCGCCATGGACGCCGATTCGATCACCGACACGCTGTCCGACGATGATTTGAAGGAGCAGCCTCCACTCGACCAGACCGATACGCTCAGCGGGGCGTACCAGTATTACGTCACCTTCTACAACGATGCGGCCAATCGGGAAAGCCGCCCCACGCCGGTGGCCGGTCCCATGATCGTCAATGACGGGAGAATCCACCTCAACGACATCCCCGCAGGCGACGGCGACGAGTGGACCCACACCCGCATCTACCGCAACCCGGCAGACGACACCGGCTCTTTCCATCTGCTGACCGAGATCCCCGGCGTGGACGGGGGCAGCTACACCGATTCGATTCCGGATTCGGAAATCGAGCAGGAGCCGCAGATCGACTTTGACGGCCCGAAGATCGCGGCCAGCACGCTGGTGCTGGACATGGTGCGGCGCGACGGCTCGACCTATTCGCCCGTCTTCTCCGGCCCCGGGACCCTGCAGTTCGCCGGCCGGAAAGGAGAGCGCACGCTGGCGATGAAGGAATTCGAGATCACCGAAAGCACGACCGTGCTGGAGTTGTACGCCTTCATGGAGTCGGCCATGGGCATCCAGTCGCCGCCCGGCCCGGACAGCTCGCGCCCTATTCCGCCTTCGGAGGGCACCTACGGGGGGGACGCCGGAGGCGAAGTCACCACCGATGGCCGCATCCGCATGCGCGGGAACAACGGGGCCGATAATGCCATCAGCATCGGACTGGCCGGCATGAAGCTGCTCAAGCCGGACGGCACCGAACAGAATGTCAACATGCCGTTCACCTCGATTCAAGAAGCCAAGGGCGAGAGCGCCGTGGCCGATTTCATCGCCTACGACAGCTTGGGCATCCCCGTCGCCGTCCGGCTGACCGCCGTCCTCGAAAACCACACCAGCACCGCCACCACGTACCGCTGGTTCGCCGACTCGCCCGACAACGACCCCGATACGGGCTCGGCGATCGCCGTCGGGACTGGGCTGATTACCTTTGACGGCGAGGGGAACTTCACCACGGCCAGCGAAACCAAGGTTTCGATCGACCGCCGCAACGTGTCGTCCGCCTCGCCGCTGGAATTCGACCTGGACTTCAATCAACTTTCCGGGCTGGCCACCGACAACAGTACGCTGGCCGTTTCGCGCCAGGACGGTTCGGCGCCGGGCGTGTTGACCAGTTTTATCGTGGGCGAGGACGGCCGCATCCGCGGCGTGTTCAGCAACGGCATCACGCGCGACCTGGGCCAGATCATCCTCGCCCGCTTCGGCAACCCCGCCGGACTGGAGCAGAAGGGCCAGAATATGTTCGCCACCGGGGTCAACTCCGGCCTGGCGGTCGAAGGCCGGCCGAACGAGCAGGGCATCGGCTCGATCGTGGCCGGGGCTCAGGAGCTTTCCAATACCGACATCGGCGGGAACCTGATCGACCTGATCCTGGCCGCCACCACGTACCGCAGCAATACCCGTGTCATCACCACGGCGCAGCAGATGTTCGACGAGTTGCTCGCCCTGCGGCGCTAGCGCCGCCGAAAACTGATTTCCATAATCGTTGGAGTTCACGCTTTAGCGTGCGAGGCAAGCATGTGCGGTGTGCAGCACGCTAAAGCGTGAACTCCAACAAAGGCACGCTAAAGCGTGAACGCCAACAAAGGCACGCTAAAGCGTGAACGCCAACCCATGATCAAACTCACGCGTCTGGGCGGTGAGCCCTTCGTGCTCAACGCCGAATTGATCCGCTACGTCGAGGCGCGGCCCGACACCTACGTAACGCTCACTACCGGTGAGCGTATCGTGGTGGTCGAGTCGATGGACGAGGTGATGCGCCGGGCGGTCCTTTACCAGCAGGCGAAGCACCTCATCCCGCCGCCGCGGCCGCCCCATCCCGAATCTGGAACGTAAACGTTACCGCAACGAACCATGGATATCGCCAGCATTATCGGACTCCTGCTCGGCACCTCCCTGCTGATCATCGCCATTGCCATTGCGCCGGGGGCCTCCTTCGGCGCCTTCATCGACTACCCATCCGTCATGGTGGTCATCGGCGGGTCGGTGGCCGCCATTATGATCTGCTTCCCGCTGAAGAGCGTGCTCAACACGGCGCGGGTCGTCAAGAATGTGTTCTTCAACCGGCAGGAGGAGTTTCGCGGGCTGATCGACCAGCTCGTCTCACTGGCCGAAACCGCCCGGCGCGACGGGCTCCTGGCGCTCGAAGGCCGCATTGAAGAGCTGACCAACCCCTTCATTATCCTAGGCGTGCAAATGGCCGTCGACGGCACGCGGCCGGAGGTGATTGAAGACATCCTGCGCACCGAGTTGAGCGCCGTGGCCACCCGGCACCGCAACGGCAAAAGCGTGCTCGATCAGTTGGGCCGCTTCGCGCCGGCGTTCGGGATGATTGGAACGCTGATGGGGCTGATTATCATGCTGGGCAACATGGACGATCCGTCGGCCATCGGCCCCGGCATGGCCGTGGCGCTGACCACGACCCTCTACGGCGCCATTACCGCCAACCTCATCGTGCTGCCCATGGCGGAAAAGCTCGGCCACATCAACAAGCACGAGATCGTGGTCATGGAAATCATCGTGCGGGGGGTCATGAGCATTCAAGCAGGCGAGAACCCGCGGGTCATCGAGCAGAAGCTCGGCACTTTCATACCGCCGAAGAACCGCCCGACGGACGAAGCCGCCTGACCGGTTCCCTTTGCAACCCGACGTAATCCAATATGGGATTTGATCCGGACGACGACGATCAGCCCGGCGGCGTAGCCGAATGGGTGGTCACCTTCGGGGACATGATGTCGCTGCTGCTGACGTTCTTCATCATGCTCGTGTCGATGAGCGAGATCCGGGAGGAAGAACGCTACCGGTTGATGGTGGAGGCCCTGCGCAAGCGGTTCGGTCATGAGACGAGCGTGGTGAGCATGATCCCCGGGCCCACCAGCCCCCGCAGCTCGCCGGTGGAAAAACTGGCGGCCATGGGCCGCGCGCGCCGCGTCGACACTATGCAAGGCGGCGACCGCGTGCGCGCCCCGGTCGGAGAGCATCCTCGCGTCCGAACCATTCGATCCGCCGACCAGCAAACGCTCGGCTGCGAAATCGTCTTCCCGGAAGGCCACTGGGAACTGAGCGAGGCGAATCGGCGGATCTTGCGGGCAGCCGCACAAGAGATTGGCGGCAAGCCGCAGAAGATTGAGGTTCGCGGGCACACCTCGGCGCGGCCACTGCCCGAGGACAGTCCGTTCCGCAACCATTGGGACCTCGCATACGCCCGGTGCGTTGCCACGATGGACTACCTGGTGACGCTGGGGATCGACCCGCGACGCCTCCGCATCTCCGTGGCCGCCGACACGGAACCGAAGCACATCGGTCCGGACCCCCTCCTGAGGAGGCAGAACCCCCGCGTCGAGGTATTTCTGCTCGACGAGTTAGTCGAGGACTTGGAAGGAACGGCCGACGAGCGCGAACAGCGTTTCTCGATACCGTCGCAGGTAGTGCCGGAATGATAGGCTAAACTTGAATGGTAACCGTTCCCCGGCCGGACGGGGACGGGTCCATGTTTCGGCCAACCGACGTTATTTTCAGGGAGAGACGATGGCCGAAAACATGGACCCCTCCCCCCACCGGCCACGAAGCACGTCCGAGCCTTAACCCGCCAATGCCATGGCTGAGCAGGGGTTTCAAATACACGACGCGTGGCCCGCGGAGGAATCGCACCCCTCACCTGGGGGCCATTTCGGCAAGATCAAGGCCGTGGTGTTCATCGCCGTGGTGATTGCCATTGAGTGCGCGGTGGCGTATTTCTATATTCCGAGTTCCTCGGAGACAGCGGCCATCGCGGGCGCGACACTGGGGATCGACCCGGAGACGGGCGCCGTGACCCCACAGGAGGGTGCCGAGCCAGCGGCCGAAACGGTGGATCAAGTCGAAGTTCCTTTGGGCGAGTTCAGCGTCACCGCGTTCCAGCCGGTTTCGAACACAACGCTCCGAGTGGATTTCCAGCTCTACGGCACCATTGCTATGGGGGACGAAGCCCAGTTCTTCCGCCGAATGGAGGAAAACCGGCATCGCTTCCGAGAGCAGGTTATCGTTACTATACGCACTGCGGACATCACCGACTTGACGGAGGCCCAATTGGGACTGATCCGAAGAAGAGTGCTGGAGAGGAGTAATCGCGTGCTGGGGCAGCCGTTGCTGCGCGGCGTCATTTTCAGCGAATTTTCCTTTATTGAGCAGTAGCGCCGGCGATACCGGCAGGAATGGATTTCCATGGCCGACGATAAATTGATGGATCAAGACGAAATCGAACGACTGGTCAACCAAGCCAAGCCGGCAGGCAGTACGGCCGATTCGTCCAGCGATTCCCCCTCGCAGGGCGGGGGCGCCGCCCCGGCCGATCAGGCACTCGACCAAAGCGAAATCGAAGCGTTGTTGGGACAGGCGGGAAGCCCCCCCGACCCCGGAACGGCCCGGACAGAATCGCAAGCCGCCGGTTCCGGCAGGCCCACCGGACAAGAAAACATCGCGAAGCTGCCTAGCGGATCGGACCCGTCGCCCGGCGCGACCGGGCAGGCGCAGGAACCGGCGCCGAGCCAGGAAGCCGCTCCCACGGCAACCGGTGCGGAGGACGTCGCTCGCGAAGATGTTGAATACCTGCTCAACCAGGCGGAGCGGGCGCTGCAGTCGATCGACTCGGCAACCGACCAGGACTTGCCGCAGGGAGTCGCCGCGTTTCGGCTCGAAGAGTTCCCCGGCGCACCCGCCTCCACCGAGGCCGCCACCCTCGACCTGATCCGCGACGTTGAACTCGACCTGAAGATCGAACTCGGACGTACCCACATGTACCTCGAAGACGTATTGAAGCTTCGCAAAGGGGCGGTCGTGCCCCTCGACAAGCTGGCCGGCGACCCCGTAGACGTCTATGTCAATGAACGGCTGGTTGCCCGCGGCGAGGTCCTGGTGCTCAACGACAGCTTTTGCGTTCGAATTGCGGAACTTATCGCGGGAGTCGGGGCGGGCTCCTAGAAAAAACGTAACGGTTCATGGGCCGGCCGGGGACTTGTCCCCTTACCGGCCGCAGGGACAGTCCCCCGTGAACGGTTACAAAAACACTGAGGAGAGCAAGGATGCCTCCACTACTGCGTATTCTGCTAGCGTGCTGCGCCGCCAATCTGGCTGGGATCGCACGGGCTCATGAACGAGTTTCCTCCGAATATGCCGCCCCCCGGCCCCATTCCAGCCCGGCATTCGGGCAGCCGTCGCTGGCACAACACTACCTGGCGGCGCCATTGGGTGGGGCGTCGGCCGACAATCGGCCGAAGCCCGGCATGTCTGCGGAATCGTCGCACGAGGGCGGTGCGTCGGACCTCCTGAACCAAGGTGCCTCGGTGGCGGAACCCCAGCCGGAGCCTCGAACCGCCGCGCCCCGGGATCCCGCCATGCCGGCTGAAGAGGCGGGACGATGGGATGCGCCCGGGTTCGGAACGATGCCCCCATCTTCAAGCGATGCTTGGGAGGACAGAGAATCCGGCGTTGCCCCGGCGGCGTTCGAAGAGGAGCCGGCCGAGCCGCCGCAACTTTTCCCGGCGCCGGCGGTTCCTCTTCGGCCGGCGCCGGTTTCGCCCGATGCGCCGGAGCGCGAGACCTCGAAACCGCGCGGTGCTGCCGAATCGGTTTCGCCTGTGCGGCATTTCAGCGAAGAGGTTGCCGTGCCGGCGGCCGACGCGGCTGCATCGCCGGAAGAGCCGGCTGCATCGCCAAAGGAGCCGCCGGCCGGCGCCATGCCGCTTCAGCAGCCGCGCGAGGCGATGCCACTTCAAGCGCCCGGAGCCCCCGGTTCGGAAGGCGGCCGGCGCCGAGCAGGCGGCTTGCCTTCGGTAGTGACGGTTGTGGGTGGACTGGCCGTGGTGTTGGGTATTTTCTTCATGGTGGCTTGGGGGATGCGCCGGGCCGCGCCGAAGGCGTTGACCACGCTGCCCAGCCAAGTGGTCGAGGTACTCGGCCGCGCTCCCCTGGCCGGGCGCCAGCAGGTCCACCTGCTGCGTTGTGGCAGTAAGCTCTTGCTTGTGTCGGTCACGCCCGACGCGGCAGAGACGCTTACGGAAATCACCGACCGGGAAGAGGTGGACCGCCTGGCCGGCTTGTGCGAGCAGGTGCGGCCGCACAGTTCGTCGACGGCGTTTCGCCGCGTATTCCACCAGTTTGCTCGTGAAGGAGAGGGCGCCTATGAACATTAGCGCATCGCCGGGGGGGCATGCCCGACCGGCCCCGGCGCTCCGCGAGCCGGCCCGCCCCGGTCCGGACGACGCACTGAAACGCTGGCAAACCAGCCGCGCAAGGAAGGGGTTTGCCTGGTTCGCCGTGGCGCTGGCGTGCCTGGCCGTTCTAGTGCCGGCCGCGGCGCAGGATGCCTCGAACGCGCCGATGAGCCTGGAGGTGCCCGGCGGGTTGGCCGGCGGCCCGGAGCAATGGACCAGCCCCGAAGGGCTGAGTTCGGCCCTTCAGGTCATGCTGCTGCTGACCGTGCTGAGCCTCGCCCCCGCCGTGCTGCTGATGACCACGTGTTTTGTGCGCATCGTGGTGGTGTTGGGTCTGCTGCGGCAGGCGATCGGCACGCAGCAGCTTCCCCCAAGCCAGGTCATCACCGCCCTGGCCCTGTTCATCACGCTGCTGATTATGACGCCCGTCTGGAAGCAAGTGTACGACGAGGCGATCATCCCATACACGAACCAGGATGTCGGGCTCGAGGAGGCGTGGCGCGCGGGCGTCGAGCCGGTGCGGCGGTTCATGAGCATGCAAATCGCCCGGACCGGCAACAGCGACGACGTCCACTTGTTCCTCCAATACATGCCCGACCAGCCCGCCCCGACCGACTACAACGACGTGCCGCTCGAAGCCCTGCTGCCCGCGTTCATGCTGAGCGAGTTGAAAACGGCCTTCCTGATCGGGTTCCAGATCTATCTGCCGTTCGTCATCCTCGACATGGTCATCGCGGCCGTGATGGTGTCGATGGGCATGCTCATGCTCCCGCCGGTGATCATCTCCTTGCCGTTCAAGCTGCTGCTGTTTGTGCTGGTGGACGGATGGCACCTGGTGGTGGGCATGCTGATGGAGAGTTTCCAACCGTTCACCTAGCGAGGCCGCCCCCGCGGCGGCCGCCTCCCCGAACCGACCACAACCGCGCTCCTCCCCGGAACTTTTGCCATGGACCCCCAAGACGCGATCGACCTGGGCCGCGAGGCCCTCCTGACGGCCCTGCTGGTCAGTTCGCCCGTGCTGCTGGCCGGCATGGTGGTCGGGTTGCTGATCGGGTTGCTGCAAGCACTGACCCAAATCCAGGAGCAGACCGTCGCCTTCGTGCCCAAGATCGTGGCCATGGTCGTGGCGTTGAGCCTCGCGCTGCCGTGGCTGATCGTACGCATGATCGAGTACTCCACCGACCTGATTACCCGGATCCCCACCCGATTCTGAACCGTCCGCGAGACCCCGCCTCGCCGGACCCGACCCTCCTCGAACGCCGTCATGCATGGGCTGCCATGGCTGGATGCCGACAAGTTCCTTCTGTTCACCCTGGTTTTGACTCGGGTGAGCGGGCTGACCATGACCGCGCCCGTCTTCGGCGCGAAGGACGCTCCGGCTCGGGTGCGCGCGCTGTTGGCGCTGGCCATCGCCCTGCTCATTCTACCCACACAGTGGCACGTGCCGGTCGACGATCCGGGCACCACAGTCAACTACCTGGTGTTTCTCGCTGCTGAGCTTCTGATCGGCCTGTGCCTGGGCTTGGGAATGGTGATCCTGTTCGCCGGCTTGCAAATCGCCGGGGCATTGATCGGGCGTCTCGGCGGCCTCATGCTGGCCAACGTGTTCGATCCCACGATGGACACCGAGGTGCCCCTATTCTCCCGCCTGCTGTTCCTCACGGCGATGGCTGTGTTCGTGTGCATCGGCGGACACCGGATGCTCATGGCCGCGCTGCTCGACACGTTCGCCGCCCTCCCGCCGGGCGGCGGCGCAGTGCCCCTCTCGGTGGCCGACGCGCTGGTGACCCTTGTGAGCCAGAGCTTCCTGCTGGGAATCCGCGCGGCCCTTCCCCTGGTGACCGCGCTGCTGCTGTCGACCTTGGTCTTGGGGCTGATCAGCCGGACGCTGCCGCAATTGAACATTCTCATGGTCGGGTTCGGCATGAACGCCATGCTGTCGTTCGCCATTCTGGGAGTGACGCTCGGCGGGGCGGTTTGGGCGCTGCAGGATCAGATCGAACCCGCCCTGAACGTCGTGCTCAACGCCCTCCACCCGTAGATCAAACCGCCCCATGCCCGGCCCCGAAGGTGACAAGTCGCAGGAGCCCACCCCGCATCGGCGCCAGAAGGCGCGCGAAGAGGGCCAGGTGGCCAAGAGCCAGGACCTCGGCTCCGCAACGATCCTGCTGATCGGACTCCTGGTGCTCATGGCGCTGGGCGGGCGACTCATCGAGTTCCTCGGCGCCTTCACCACCCAGCAGCTCGGCGCGGTGCCGAACCTGAGCATCGACGCCGAGGGCGCGGTCAACGCCTTCCACGGGGTCGTGGCGCCGCTGAGCCGGCACCTGCTGCCCATCATGGGCGCCCTCCTGCTGGCCGCCGTGGCCGTCAACGTGTTTCAGGTCGGCTTCCTGTTCCTGCCCGCCAAACTGGCGCCCGACCTCACGCGGCTCGACCCGATCAAGGGGGTCGGGCGGCTGGTCTCGCTGCGGAACGTCGTCCGGCTTCTGTTCGGCATCTTCAAGATCGCGGTGATCGCCTCGGTGGCCTATGCCAGCCTGTACGGCGAGCGCGACGTGATCCTGGGGCTCACGGGGCGAACCGTTCCGCAGGCCGCCTACTACCTGGTGCACATCCTGCTGTGGACCTCGATCAAGATTGCCGTCGCGCTGCTCATCCTGGCGCTGCTGGACTTCGCGTTTCAGAAGTGGAAGCACGAGCAGGACCTCCGCATGACACCCCAGGAAGTGCGCGAGGAAATGAAGAACCTGGAGGGCAATCCGGTGGTGCTCGCCCGCCGCCGTCAGGTGCAGCGGGAACTGGCCAAGCAACGGCTCGAGGGCGCCGTCCCCAAGGCCGACGTAGTGGTGACCAACCCGACCGAACTCGCCGTGGCCATCCAATACGAGCCGGCCACGATGGCCGCGCCGGTGGTCGTCGCCAAGGGCGCGGGCGTGCTCGCGCGCCGCATTCGCCAACTCGCCCTGCAGCAGGGCATTCCTCTCGTCGAGCGCAAGCCGCTGGCCCGGGCGCTCTACCGCGAAGTCGACATCAACCAGCCCGTTCCGGAAGACAAATACGCCGCGGTTGCCGAGGTGCTGGCCTACGTGTACCAACTGAAGGGGAAGACGATCTCCGGAGCCGGGTAACCCCAAGGATTCGTGGCGGTGGCGCGTGGTGACAAGCAAGCCACGGCCCTGGGTAACCGTTCACGGGGGATTGCCCCATTTTTTGGCGTCGGAGGGGGTATTGGTTTTGGATAACCGTTTTGAACGGCGAAAATGGCGTTTCTGACCCGAACGGCAGCCATGGCTCCGGGCCGGTACTGCATCTGCCGTGCCGTACACGGCGATGGTCGAAACGGCGGCCTACTGCCTGGAGCAATGCGGGCCGTCGCTGCCTGTTTGAGTCGGCTGAAACAACGCCGGAGGGCCTTGATTTTTGTTTCAGAAAAGCGTGCATTTATGAAATAACGGCTGCCCGGTGGGGGCCGTATTGCAGCGAGTTGAAATAAGCCCCGGAAATGGAGCGCAAGTAATATGCGTGCAGGACGTTACGTCAAACAGCCCGAGCACTACCGAGCGTTCATCCCCGCTCCCTTGCCGCCGGACCCGCCCATTCAGGTGGACTCCGAGTTGACCAAAGTCCTCTCCGACGCCGACCGGGCGCTGGGCAGGCTGGACGGCGTGGCCACCATGCTCCCCAGCCCCGACCTGTTCGTCGCCATGTACGTCCGGCTCCCAAATCGAGGGGACACAGAGCACACTGGAAGACGTGCTGGAATACGAAATCAACGCCGGCGGTGAGACTATCCCGAAGGACGTCGCAGAGGTCGTCAACTACGTTCGTGCGATGAATCACGGGGTGGCGCGCCTCAGGGAATTTCCGCTGTCGTTACGGCTGATTCGCGAGATCCACGGCGTATTGCTCGAAGGATTGCGCGGCCAGGGATGGCTGAAGTTCTTCTTGCGGGGTGTCTATGACATGACGATGTAGGGTGGTGACAAGCAAGCCAAGACCCTGGTGGGACTTCGGTCGCTTGGCCGGGCGTGGTTCCAGCGCACGACGTGCAAACGGGCTAAGCGTGGCTTGCGCAGTCCTACCAAGGATTTACGCGACCTCGTCCCACCCTACGTGAATAATCCGGGCTCGACCATCTGGAAGGACCGTGCCGGGGTTATCGATTCAATCGTCAAGCAGGTCGAGGACCATAGCCTCGTCGTGTCGTATGACCCCGGTGGTATTATCGAGAAGCCGTCGAGGAGTAGAGCCAAGGGACCAATGGCCAAGGACAAATAACCGGCTCGGCTGCAACGTCAGACGCCGTATCCGTATCGCTCAAAATAGCCCCCCCACCGCTGCGATATCTCCCGGCGAAGCTCCGGCCCGATTTCGTAGCGGTTGGTCTTGTACGCGCGCTGTTGGGCCACGAACGGTTCGAGCGCGGGCCGCGCGGCGGTAAAGTCGCCCAAGGCGAGGTCGCGATAAAGCCGTTCCATCTCGGCCAGGGGATCTGCCACTAAGTCCTCATAACGCACATCGGCCATCTGGCCCGCCGGTACGCAGGGGCGATCCCGCTCGAACGCCTCGTACATGCGGCAGAAGCTGTCGAACACCTGTTCCTGAAGACCCTCGAACCGCGCCACCTGCAGCCCATGATCGCGGTACAGGGCCGACCACAGGTTGATCGTGGACGGGAACAGAACGTACGGGTCGCGCACCATGTGGATGAAGCGGGCCCGCGGAAACAGGTCCAACAGCACGCGAAGCCGGGCCGTGTGCGGCGGCGACTTCAATACGATCTGCTTCGGGCTGCGAACCGTCAGGCACTTCAGGAACCAGAGGAACCGTTTCTTCCATTGGGCCCGCGCCGCCTCGGAAACCCCCCCCATATCGAGGTATTCCGCATCCTGGGGCCGGTTCGGGAACGCGATGGTCAGGTACGGCGAACGCAGCCCGAGGTTGCACAACGCAAATTCGTCCTCCTGGGGCCGCTCCCACCCCGTGGCCACGTTGTCCATGGGGCGGGTGGCGGGCAACAGATATCGAGCCCAAGGCTTGATGACCGGACCGGACGCCAGGAAATGATTGGGCGAGAATACGTCGTAGGTGTTCGGGTAGGTAAACTGGGGATCGCGGACCAGAAGCTCGTGCAGATAGGTCGTTCCGCTCCGCCAATGGCCGATGACGAACACCGGATCGTCGGCCAACGTGGTGTGGCGGATGGTTCGGCCGAACCGGGCCTGCTGAAGCAGCGAGAAAAAAACGTTGCACGGCGCAAACAGGCTGATCACGGCTGCCATGCCCCAACGGCTGGGAGAAATGGAAAACCGGTTCCGGGCCAGCAGCCTGAACCAGCCGGCGGCGTTCATGCCGTGCCAGAATCGAGGCGTCCAGGCGCGAAACTTCGAGCCGGTCTTCTGCGTATGCCGGACCGACTGGGCGGCCCCGGACTCTGACATGGCGCTTCCTATGTTTCGTATATTGCGCACAACCCCCAAAGCAAACTCCAGCATGACCGCCATTCAGTCTAACAGATTGCGTCAGTACCCGCAAGTCCGACGCCGCATATCCCTAAAGCCCCCGCGCCACCCCATGGCCCCAGATTACCAACAACCCGCCAATTGCCGTCGCACCCCCGATTTTCAGTTTTAATGGCCGGATTGCCGACTTTCTGAACCAATGCCGTTGACAGGAGGCGTAGCGTAGAATATAGTCGCCGCCGAAGTTCTACGCTTTTCGGCACGGGCGGTGTGCCCGTCAATACGCCCACGAGCGGTCCGCGTCTGCTATGGCAGAAGCGCGGGTCTTGCCCGCCGAGTAGAGGAGAGCCCCTTGGCCCGACAATTCCTATCCATCGCACGCTGGAAAGACGTCAGCATGCACTCCAACCTGATGCTGGCGATGGGGGCGGCAGCCACGCTCGCAATACCGGGCGGATACTGGCTCGGGAACCTGTTGTTGGGGGGTTGCGGGCTCTTGCGCTGGAAAGGGCTGAGGTTGTTGTTCGGCGATGCCGGCGACTTCCGTTGGTTCCTGTTTGCGTGCGTGGCTTTCGTAGCGGGCAACGGTGTGCTCCTGGCCTATCACGGGGAGCCCGCCAGCGCCTACGAATACCTGATTCCCTTCTTGATTACCCCCATTTTGCTGAATGGTCTGCGGAGGCAAGCCGTCAGTCCACATTTCCTTTTTGCCGGCTTTGCTCTCGCTGCCTTGGCAGCCGGCCTCCTAGCCATTGAACAAGTGTTGGTTTCGGGTGACCATGGGCGGGCAATCGGCCACATCAAGCCAATTGCTTTTGGGAACCTGTCGATTGTGGCTGCAACCGTTTCGCTGATGGGACTGACGTACCAACCCAAGAAATCTTCTTTCTCCTTGCGGATGCTTCTTGTCAGCGGCCTGTCGTTCGGTCTGGTTGCGTCTTTACTGAGCGGCAGCAAGGGAGGCTGGTTGGCCGTTCTCGTGGTAGGCCCCGTTTTGCTTTATCCGGTCTACCGGACGTTGGATAGAAGGACGGCCATCATTATTTCGCCGATGCTGGTAGCCGGTTTGGGTTTTGCCATGGCCGTTCCCCAAAGCCCCGTGCCGAACCGCCTGTATCAGGTAGTCAGTTTCATGTATGCGTCCGACGCGGAAGACCGGATGAACGATGGTTCTTTGAGCCCCCGGCTGTCGATGTGGCGCTATGTGCTGGCGGATGGAGTGTGGCGCAGTCCCTTCATCGGTTCGTCGCGAGCCGCCCTTTTTGAACAGCAGAAAAAGGCGATAGAAGAAGGTTCTGCGCCGGGTCTAGAGCGTGCATGGAGCCATTTCCACAATGAGTTGTTGGACACACTGATCACCAAAGGTTTGGCCGGAGCTGCTCTGCTGGCGTTGTTGTTCTTCTCGGCGTTCTGCTTCTTTATCAGGCGCGTACGCGACATTGCCCCCGGGCAAAGGGCGCTGGGCTGGCTGGGAGTGATTGTTTTGCTGGAGTTTGCGGTATTCTCGCTCACCGACATCCTGTTCCAAGTCAACGCGGTGCGCAGTGTATTCGTGTTTGTCATCGTCTCTCTTGCCTCGTTGATTCTTGCGGGAGAGCAAGGGTCTGCGGCTCCGGCCTCATCCGACAGCCAGGATGCCGCGTGAGCGTTTACCGGGAGGCGTCCAATACCCGCCTGTAGAAATCCGCCGTCCTGGCGATCTGCCGGTGACGGTCAAATGCGCTGAGGTCGAAAGCACAACGATTCCGCATCGCAATGCCAACCTCCAGCCGTGCCTCGCGAAGGGCCGCCGCCAATGCTGGCGTGTCGCCGACCGGCACCAGTCGAGCAGGCTGTCCGCGCAACAGTTCCTGCGCCCCCTTGGTTTCGGTAGCGATAATGGCGCAGCCGGCCGCGGTGGCCTCGATCAGCACCAACGGAAACGTTTCCGCGTGCGAGGGCATGATAAACACGTCCAGGGCGGCCATCCATGCGGGCGCGTCGGGCCGGTCGCCCGCGAAATGGATTCGGTGGTCGGCCGCCGCTCGCGCCCTTGCTCGAGGCAAGTCCTTGCCTTTACCCACAATTAGCAGCCGGACATCCTCCCCTTCAAGGGTCGCGAAGGCGTCGATCAGGTCGAAAACCCCTTTCGCTCGAAGCACACGGCCTACCGAGCCAAACAAAACGTCTGACTGAGGAATACCAAACTCCTTGCGAATGGCTGTGGTGCAGACGGATGGTCCGCTGGCCCGCAGCCAGTTCCAAATCGTGACCGCAGGGCCAGGATAGCGGGACATTCCGTCGCTTTGATGGTCGGCCACCCGGATGACCCCATCCGAACGCATGTGGCTTCGTGCCTTGAACTCGCCGTGAATGGTCGAGACGACCGGGGTTCCGTGCTTAAGCCGGTTCGCCACGCGTGCTGCCAAGCTCTGGTGGGAATGGATGATGTCCGGCCGAAACGACCGAATGATGCGTGCCAGGCGATAATGGGTGAAACCACGCCGCACCTGCACTTGGGCGACCGCCCCCTTTGTGTAACGGTTCACAAAAGGGCCCAGCCGGTCCGCCACGAGCACTTCGTGCCCAAGGGATTTCAGGCCAAGCGCCAGGTCCGCGTGGTGAAAGGCCGAACCGCCCACCGTGCGGCACAAATTGACTTGCAAGATCCGCATGCTCGCTCTCATCGAACGAAATGGCCAGAATGGGGGGGGCAGCCTCCATGCAGGTTGCATTCAGAACCGCCTTTTCGTTCCGCTCGACTGCCCCGAACTATTCATCATCGGCGCAGTGCCTTTTGTCGATTGCACCCCAACCGGACACAGGAACCCCAAAGCCCAGAATAGCATAAGCCTTCAGATGCACAAAGTGCACTGCCCCCCCAAGACGAGCCGCATGAGTCGCGGCAGTCGAATGGACGCCAAAGCCGCACATGCGCGCACGGAGCCCCACCGTACCCCCCAGGAGACGGCTAGATATTGACCTTGTATCGCTTATCCCGGATTTCTATACTGCCGACGGTTTATCAGGTAGTGGCCGGTTCGAAGGAGCGGGTTGCCAAACCATAGGAATCCATGATGACTCGTTCGGATACGGGC
>PWXP01000647.1 GCA_003561895.1 Planctomycetaceae bacterium
GGCTCGTCGGCCGCGCCGAACGGGTCGGCCTCCTCGGCCGGCGCCGGCTCCACGTCCGGTGCTTCGGTGGGCTCGTCCCAGGCCTGCGGCTCGCCGAACGCCGGCTGGTCCGCCGGATCAGCCGGGGCAGGGACTTCCTGCGGTTCGTCCCACGCCGGCGGCTCGCCGAACGCCGGTTGGTCCGCCGGATCGGCAGGAGCGGGGATTTCCTGCGGCTCGTCCCAGCCCTGCGGCTGGCCGAACGCCGGTTCGTCCCCAGCGTCGGGCGCCGCGCCCTGCTGATCCCAGGCTTCCGGCTCGACGGGCTGATCCCAGTCGGCCGGCGCGTCGGGCACCGGCTGTTCCATCGGGTCCGGTGGAGGGGGAGCGTCGGGTTCTGCGGGTGGGGCGTCGCAGCCACTTGCCCACCACGCCACCGCCGCCACCAACAACGATGTCACGAGAAACTTCATGAAATCCTCCTTTTCGCAGAGTGTCTACCTTGCCGCAATTCCGAAATACGGCACTTTCGCGGGAACCGGTTGCAACATCCGTGCCATTGGGCGCAAGAGGCATCATTCTTGCTGTCTTCTTGCGGTCACGGGCCTGCGAGGCACGCGCGAGACGCTCTCGCGGAGAAACGGCGAGGGCGCAGCCTTGTTTTCGCGCCGCCGCATGTGAAACAATGGTTAAATGGGCAAATCGAAGCCGGCGCCGCGAAATACGCGGAAACGACGCAGCGATTCGGCGGCCGATAGGTGTTGACCCGGCAATCGCAATTTCGGTAGCATCCCTGTAGCGTTGATGAACAATGGTGACCAGAAGTTGGACAGCCGACCGAGGTGGCAAACACGTGAGCGGCGACTTGATGCGAAGAACGACCCTGCCGGTCATTGCCGTCGGGGTGGTGCTGCTCGGCGCCGGTGTGCTCAGCGCGTGGCAGGTCCACCGCCTGCATCGGCGCAGCAGCGACATCCTCTCGCAAAACGTCTCCAGCATCCGCGCGGCGGAAGAATTCGAAGCCGTTACCCACGAATTGCGGTACCGGCTGAAGCGGTTCCTGGGTACCGGCAATCAGCGGCACCTGGAGGAGATTTCCGGGCTGCTGCCGCGAGGGGTGCGCCGCTTGAACCGCGCTCGGAAACTGACGGAGACGCCGCGCGAAGAGCAATTGGTCGATGCCATCGGCCGGGGTTACGAGCGGTTCACGGTGGGGTTCGAACGGGCGGCCTCGGCCGGCGACGACGAGCTATCGGCTATCGCCGGCCGGCTGGCCGACGAGGTCATCCCCGACCACATCCTCGCCTACACGAAGCCGTACATCCAACTCCACGAGGAACAGCTTGCCGACAACACCGAGCGGAACGAGGCCCGGGCCAACCAGTTGATGTTCGGCCTGCTCCTGCTGGGCACCTGCGGCGGCGTGGCCGGCCTGCTGTCCGGGTTCGCCATCGCCCGCCGCGTCAACCGCATTATCGTCCGCCTGTCGCTTCCGTTGCGGCACACGGCGGGGAAGCTCGACAAGGTGGTCGGGCCGATCTCGGTTTCCGCCGACCCGGGGTTCGACGACCTGGAGTCGATCCTGCAGACGGTCTCGCAGCGGGTGTCGATGGTGATCGAGCGGCTCCAGGAGAGCCAGCGCGAAATGCTGCGTGCCGAGCAGCTTGCGGCGCTGGGTCAAATGGCGGCGGGGCTGGCCCACGAGCTGCGCAATCCGCTCACGTCGGTGAAGACGATTCTTCAACTGGCCGATGCGCCGGAGGAACTTACTGCCCGCGACCTGGACGTGCTCAAACAGGAGATGACGCGCCTGGAGGAGGCCGTCCAGACGTTCCTCGACTTCGCCCGGCCCCCCCGACCGGAAAAACGCCCGGTGGATATCGAGCAACTGCTGGGCGAGACGGTCGAGCTGGTGCGCCGGCGCGCGGAGCGGAACCACATCCGCCTCGATTTTCCAGCCGGCGAGCGGCCCATCTCGGTCGTCGCCGACGCCACGCAGGTGCGGCAGGTCGTGTTGAACCTCCTGCTGAACGCGCTGGACGCCGTGCCGCCGGGCGGGACCGTGCACCTGGAGAGCGACGTCGAGGGGAAACCGCCGGCGGCGTCCCACGGCCGATGGAAACGCCGCCGCAATGGTTGGGCCGCCGTGCGCGTGTCCGACAACGGAACCGGCCTGCCCGAGAAACTGGCCGAACGCGTGTTCGAACCGTTCGTCAGCACGAAGGAGTCGGGGACCGGGCTGGGCCTGTCCATCTGCAAGCGAATTCTCGAGGCGCACGGAGGCGAGATCACTGCGGCCAACGCGCCGGAGGGCGGAGCCGTCTTCACCGTCCGATTACCCCTGGCGGAAACCCCGCCGACCGCCGCCCACACCGGGGCCGAGTATGCCGAAACTGTTGATTGTCGATGACGAGCCCAACGTGCTCTACTCGTTCGAAAAAGGACTGTCGAAAGGCACCCCCGCGCTGCGCATCGACACGGCGGAAACCGGCGCCGACGCGCTGCGGGCGGTTCGCGCGCACAAGCCCGACGCCGTCGTGCTCGACATCCGGCTGCCCGACATGTCGGGGCTCGATGTGTTCGAACACATCCGCGACATCGACTCCCGCCTGCCGGTCATCGTGGTCACGGCCCATTCGACCACCGACACGGCCATCGACGCCATGAAGCAGGGGGCCTTCGATTACCTGCTCAAGCCGGTCGACATCCACCAACTGCGCCGCCTGGTGGCCAAGGCCATCGAACTCAGCCGCTTGCAGCACGTGCCCGCCGTGTTCGACCAGAACGGCGAGGAGGCGGCGGCCGACCGGATCGTCGGCCGCTCGGCCGCCATGCAGGAGGTGTACAAGAGCATCGGGCGCGTGGCCCTGGAAGACGTGACCGTGCTCGTTCTCGGGGAGAGCGGGACGGGCAAGGAACTGGTGGCCCGGGCGATCTACCACCACAGTGGCCGCAACCGGAAGCCGTTCCTGGCGATCAACTGCGCCGCCCTGCCGGAGACGCTGCTCGAGAGCGAGCTGTTCGGCCACGAGCGGGGCGCGTTCACCGGCGCCGACCGGCGCCGCATCGGCAAGTTCGAGCAGGCCCACGGCGGCA
>PWXP01000620.1 GCA_003561895.1 Planctomycetaceae bacterium
AGGCGACGACCGATCCCAACTGGCGGCCCGGCGACCGGCAGTTCCCCTGGTCGTACCGCGATCCGTACCCGATCGACCGCGACTTGTTCCTGGTTTCGCACGGTTGCGAGCAGTTGCAGCGCTACCGGCTCTTTCTGCTCCACGACCGCGGCGAGAAGGTGCTGCTGCACGAAGACACCGAGTTTTCGTGCTTCAACGCCATTCCGCTCGTGCCGCGGCGCCGCCCGCACCTCCTGCCGCCCCACGAGCCGACCGGCGACGATTACGGCACATTCCTGCTGGCCGACGTGTACCAGGGGCTCACCGGGGTGCCGCGCGGCAGCGTCGAGCGGCTGCGCGTCATGTCGACCGTGCCGAAGCCGGTCAACAACCGCGGCGCCCGGGCCTATTACCACGGGCACGACATCGTCGACCCGGTCATCGGGGCCGGGACGTTCTACGTGAAGGATAACTTCGGCACCGTGCCGGTCGAGCCCGACGGCTCGGCGCATTTCCAGGCGCCGGCGGGCCGCGAACTGTACTTCCAGGCGCTCGACGCCCGGGGCCGCGAGCTTTCGCGCATGGGCTCGCTCACACAATTGATGCCGGGCGAACAACAAAGCTGCATCGGGTGCCACGAGCCGCGGGCGTTGGCGCCCGCTTCGGCAAGCGCGATGCCGGCTGCCTTCCGCCGCCCGCCGGCCGCCATCGAGCCGCCGCCCTGGGGCGCGGGGCCGGTCGATTTCGTGGCCCAGGTGCAGCCGATCCTCGACAAGCACTGCGCCGGCTGCCACAGCGGGGTCGATCCGGCGGCGGGCATCGACCTTTCCGGCGACAAGACCCGCCTGTTCAACATGGCCTACGAGAACCTCGTGGCGCGGAACCTCGTGCAGTTCTACTACCTCACCCCGCCGCAGGAGGAGACCGGCAACTTCCGGCCGCTGACGACCGGTTCGCGGGTCAGCCGCGTGGTGCAACTGCTCGACGCCGGACATCACGACGTGGCGCTGAGCCCGGAGGAGGCCGAGCGGCTGTACACCTGGATCGAGGCCAACGTGCCGTATTACGCCACGTACGAGCACACCCGGCCCGGAACCCCCGGCTCGCGCGACGCCTGGCGCGGCGCCTGGAGCCGCGAGTTGGATGGGCTGTTCAAAGAGCATTGTACCGCCTGCCACGGCGGGCTCGACCTCCGCAACAATCGCCACAGCACCTGGGTGAACCTCAGCCGTCCGCAGTACAGCCGGATGCTCAACGCCCCGCTGGCCGAATCGGCCGGCGGGCTGGAACTGTGCGAAGCGCGCAACGGCGCCCCGCCCGCACGGTTCGCCGACCGGGACGATCCCGTCCACCGCGCGATGCTCCGGGCCATCGAGCAAGGCCGGCGCGAACTCGCGGAGAAACCCCGCATGGACATGCCCGGCGCCGTGCCGGCGCCCTACGAGCAAGATTTCGGCCGCCTGTACCAGGGGGGCGGCCGCTACCGATAACAACCCGTGGGATAGGCTTCCAGCCTGTCAAGTGCTTTAGGCTTCCAGCCTGTCAAGTGCCTTAGGCTTCCAGCCTGTCAAGTGCTTTAGGCTTCCAGCCTGTCAAGTGCTTTAGGCTTCCAGCCTGTCAAGTGCCTTAGGCTTCCAGCCTGTCTTCCCAATCCTGAAAGGCCGGGGTGTTATCCCGGCATACATCCTTCACAACACGAGAGAGGTTATTGCATGAAGTCAAGAGAGTTCGGACAATCGGGCGTTACTGTTTCTGAGGTGGGTCTCGGCTGCTGGCAAATCGGCGGCCTTTGCTGGGGCGACGTGACCGAGGACACGGCACTCGACATCCTCAATACCTCGGCCGACCACGGCGTAACGTTCTTCGATACCGCCGACCTATACGGGACCGGCCGGAGCGAAACGCTGATCGGCCGGTTCTTGAAGCAGCGCCCCGAGGACGTGTTCGTCGCCACCAAGATCGGCCGTTTTCCGGTGGCCGAAGGCGAAACGAATTACTCCGAGGAGATGTTCCGCAAGCACACCGAAGCATCGCTTGACCGCCTGGGCGTCGAGGCGCTTGACCTGACGCAGCTCCACTGCATCCCCACCGAGCACATGCGCCGCGGCGACGTGTTCGACTGGCTCCGCGCCCTGCGCGACGCCGGCAAGATCCAGCGGTTCGGCGCCAGCGTCGAATCGATGGACGAGGCGCTGTTGTGCCTGGAGCAGGACGGGCTTGCCTCGCTGCAGATCATCTTCAACATCTTCCGGCAGAAGCCGATCGACGTGCTCTTCGAGAAGGCCCGGGCGAAGGGCGTGGCGCTGATCGTCCGCCTGCCGCTGGCCAGCGGCCTGCTGAGCGGCAAGATGACCAAGGATACCGAATTCCCGAAGAACGACCACCGCACCTTCAATCGCGACGGGCAACTGTTCAACGTCGGCGAGACCTTCGCAGGGCTCCCGTTCGAGAAGGGCGTTGAGCTGGCCGACGCGCTGAAGCCCTTGGTGCCCGAGGGCATGACCATGGCCCAGATGGCCCTGCGCTGGATCCTCGACCACGACGCCGTGTCGGTCGTCATTCCCGGCGCCAGCCGCGTCGAGCAGGCAATCGGCAACGCGCAGGTAGCCGACCTGCCGCCGTTGCCCGGCGAATTGCAAGCCGAACTCCGCCGGCACTACCAGCGCGAGGTCGCCGACCACATCCGCGGTCCCTAATGATGGTGCTGCGCAAAATTGAGAAGGATTTGCGCAACAGTGACTTGATTGTTCAACCGCAATCGGTCAGGACCTAAGGAAAGTCAGTACGCCAGACCACTTTCCCCCCAGGAGCCTTGCCATGACATCGCACCGATACCATCGACGCCGTTTTCTGAAAACCGCGAGTGGGGCAATCGCCGCCGGAACAGCGGCCTTTCACGTCCGCATCGGCGGCGCCGGGGAGCGCCTGAGCCCGTGGCTGACGAAGCTGCGGTCGCCCATCCTGCTGCGCGGCGACGACAAGACGGCCTTTCGCGATCCGATCGTGCTGTACCACGACGGCCTGTTTTATCTGTGGTATTCCTACGTGCTCACGGAGGAGGACGAGAAGGTCTATTGGTATCGGGCGCTGAGCAC
>PWXP01000667.1 GCA_003561895.1 Planctomycetaceae bacterium
ATATGAATGACGTCGTGCTTGTTCGCTATCCCTCCGGCTTCTCGAACAACACCCACACGCCTTGCCCCACGTCGGGGTCGTCGGCCGAGATGGCGCCTTGGCCCATCACTTTGAAGTCGGGAAGCTCAGCGGCTTCGGCCCATTGGCGCATCTGCTCGGGGCGGCGCAGTTCGACGAACCGTCGCCAGCGCGGGGCGTCGTCGCCTTCGAGGCGGGCGCGGCGGCCTTCGACCAGCTTTTCCGCGGCCCAGCGAGGGTAGCCGCTTCCCGCCCCGCCGCCGATGTACGCCTTGCCGCCCGGCCGCAACACGCGATAGACTTCCCGGAGGCCCTTCGGCGCGTCGTCCCAAAAGAAAATCGAGCCGCGGCTGACCAGCAGATCGACCGAGTTGTCCGGCAGCGGCAGCTCTTCCGCCACGCCCACGATCGCGAACAGGTGGTCGGCCAGGCCCTTCTCGCGGGCCAGCGCGAGGCCCTTGGCCATCGCCGGCGCGTCGGGATCGATCATGACCACCGGGTTGTCGGTCGCCTCGATCAGCGGGATCGCCACCTGCCCTCGTCCGGCGCCCAGGTCGACCCAGAACCCCGGCTTCGGCTCGCAGAACCTCAGCGCGTCCTGGACCACGTGCGGATGGCGGCTCGGCAGCGCGGCCTCGGCCCGAAGGCCTTGCGGCGCCCCGGAAGCCTGCACCACGGCCACCACGGAAAGCGAGGCGAGATGGCAGGAAAGAACGGTGGCAAATACCAGGTGCTTCTTCATGGGAGTCTCCAGGTTCGGGGATGGGGTCGCAGTCGCCCGGGGGCGGCCTGTCGTCGGAAGACGTGGGATCGGCTTCCAGCCTGTCGGCGCGAAAGACAGGCTGGAAGCCTATCCCACGCAATTCGTATCTTACTGGGTTGTGTCGCGTTAGGGTAAATCGGTGATCGGTTGACCGTCGTTCTTCACGCCGAGCAACTGGTACACGCCCACGAGCCCCTGGGAGGCCGCCTGGACAAAATCGGAGTGATTCCCGTTGCATCCGCTGTCGACGCCGCCGGTGGCCGATTCGATCGAATCGGCGATGAACCGTACGGAACCGTCGGCAAAACAGAAATTCGCCCCCCCGGCATGGTGGCTGCTGAAGGCGTGGATATTCGTCGGATGGTTCAATTCGACCGAGACGGTGGAGCTGACCGTGGTGCCGATTCCCAAGCCCCCCGGGCCGCACCACGAAGGCCACCGCCTTGGATCATCCGCGTGAACCGGCAGCACCGTCCGCTCGCCCAGGGCGATGGTGTTGCTCGTGCCGTCGGTGATGTCGCGCATGCGCGTGTTGCTTTCCGCGTAAAATACCCCATTGTTCCGCTTGGACAGGTGCGTGGCGCCCCGGTAGTTGAAGAACCCCCGGCTGCACGTGTAGTTCGACGTGGCCACCATCTGGGAACCCGGCCCCCGAAACTCGCGGAGCGGCTCCATGGGCGACGTGGGGCAGTTGAACACAGCCAGGTTCATTTGCAGCATGGGCAGCAGGGCGGGATCTTCGATCACCTGCGAAAGCGTGTACTTCGTGGCGCTGAGCCTGTCCTTCAGCGGGCTCTGTTCGATGAACGGCATCAGGTACACCCCCCAGGCCCAACCGCCGGCCACCTCGCTGTGGTGGTCGACCGCCATAAATCCGGGGGGGAAGTGCCGCAGTGCCGTGTGGTGATTGTGGGCTGCCAGCCCGAGCTGCCGCAGGTTGTTCGTGCATTGCGTACGGCGCGCCGCCTCGCGGGCCGCTTGAACCGCCGGCAGCAGCAAGGCAATCAGGATGCCGATGATGGCAATCACCACAAGCAGCTCGACGAGTGTAAAACCGTGGCGTTGTTGGCGGGTCATCGCGCATTCTCCAGTAGATCGGTAAGGTATGTTTCGGGGTAGGGTGTGGCAGGCGGGTTTCACGGCCGTTATAATGGATTCCGTAAATCCAGCCGATTGTGGACAGGGGAATTGATGGTTACGTCATCGGAAGCCGCGAGCCAACTGTTCCAACTGCAAACGCAGGGCGAAGCGGCCGTCGCGCATTTGTTCGATCAGTACCGGGCGAAACTCGCGCGCATGCTCGCGCTGCGCCTCGATGCCCGGCTCGTCGGCAAGGTCGACGTCGACGACGTGCTGCAAGACGCCTTTGTCGAAGCGAACCGCCGTCTCGGGGGGTATTTGGCCCGGCCGACCGTACCCTTTTTCGTCTGGCTGCGGCAGCTTGCCGGCCAAATCCTGATCGACCTGCACCGGCGGTATCTGGGGGCGCAACGGCGCGACGTGAGCCGGGAGGTGAGCCTGGATCGTTGGGGCGCCGCCAGTGCCGGGTCGGCGTTCCTTCTCGGGCAGCTATCGGACAGCCTGACCAGCCCCAGCCAGTTCGCCGTCCGCAACGAAATGGTCGAGCGGCTCCGCGCCGCACTGCAGAACCTGGAACCGATCGACCGCGAGGTGCTCATCCTGCGGCACCTGGAGGAACTCGGCAACAACGAGGTGGCCGACATCTTGGGAATCGACAAGTGTGCGGCCAGCAAACGCTACGTGCGAGCCCTCGGGCGGTTGAGAAACGCGATGCCCGTCGCCGAGGTTTCGTAGCAACGACCTGTACCCCCCGGACAGCCTGGCATGATGGATTCACTTTGCGATCGGGACCCCGTGGAACGGCTGGCCGACGAGTTCGCCGCGCGCCGCCGGCGGGGCGAGGCGCCGTCGATCTTCGAGTACGTCGCGGAATACCCCCAGTACGCCGAGGAGATTGAACAACTGTTCCCCGCCGTGGCCATGATGGAGCAGTTGCGCGTGGAAGAAGACAGCCGGTGGGAGTCGGCCCGAAGGCGAGCGAAGCCCTTCGACCCGCCCGAGCGCATCGGCGATTTCGCGATCCTTCGCGAGATCGGCCGCGGCGGCATGGGCGTGGTGTACGAGGCCGAGCAGCGGTCGCTCGCCCGCCGCGTGGCCGTGAAGGTCCTGCCGGAGCACCTCCTCCTCGGCCACGGGGGGCTGGCTCGTTTCCAGCGCGAAGCGCAGACGGCGGCCCGGCTGCGGCACACCGCCATCGTTCCCATCTTCGGCGTGGGCGAACAGGACGGCCTGCACTACTACGTCATGCCGCTGGTCCGGGGCGTGGGCCTCGACGAGGTGATCGCCGCGCTCCGCGTCGCCGCGGATCCTTCGGAAGCAAAATTGCCGCGGGGCAGCCGCGCGACGGGCGAACAGCCGGACGTGGGTGCGGGAACGGGCTTGCCGTTGGAGTTCACGCTTCAGCGTACGAACGAGGCGAAAGCCGAATTCGGCACGCTAAAGCGTGAACTCCAACCGCCCGACCGTGCGACCGCCGCACGTCGGTTCCTGCACCTGCCGGACCTCGGCACGGTGGTGCAGTCGCTGATCGCGAAGAAGTTTCCCGCGCTGCAAAACGGTGGCCATGCCGCCTGGACGGGGGAATCCCGCTATCCTATCGCCGCCGATCGCTGCACCACGGCGGCACGCCTGGGTTTGCAGACCGCCCGCGCGCTGGAATATGCCCACGCGCAGGGCACACTGCACCGCGACATCAAGCCGGGCAATCTCCTTATCGACGAAGAGGGGAACGCCTGCCTGGCCGACTTCGGACTGGCCCGGGCGATCGAGCCGAACCACGCCGGCGGCGGTGAAAGGGAAGTGGTGGGCACGCCTCGCTACATGGCCCCCGAACAATTGCGCGGCGCCGCCGACGCCCGGAGCGACATCTACGGCCTGGGCCTGACCCTGTACGAACTGCTCACGCTCCGGCTGCCGGCGGGTGTTCCTCCCGGAGGCCGGCCGGCGGCTCGGCACGCACCTCCGCGGCCGGTTCCTCCGCGGCAACTGGACCGCACGATTCCCCGGGACCTGGAGGCCATCGTTCTGAAGTGCCTGGCCCACGACCCGGCGCGCCGCTACCCGACCGCGGCGGCCTTGGCCGACGACCTGCGGCGTTTTCTCGACGACCGGCCGGTTCGCGCGCGCCGCGCGTCCCGGCTCGAACGGAGCTGCCGATGGTGTTTCCGCAATCCGGTCCTGGCCGCCGTATCGGCCATGGCCGCGCTGTTGATGGTTGCCTTGGCCGTGACGGCCACCGTGGGCCACGTTCGAACCCGGACCGCCTACGCCGAAACCCGGCAAGCCTTGGGCCGGGCCGAGGCCACCTCCGGCGTGGCGCTCGAGGTGCTCGAAGACCTCTACCTGCAATTGTCGCCCGAACGCGTGTGGATTCCGACCGATTCCGACCCCCCCGGCCAGGTTTGCGCCTGCGTCGGGCTCCGGTCGGCCCGGCCGGCGGCGCCCGACCAGCGCGACTATATCCAGGTGCCGCCTTCCGACGAGACGGCCTCCCTGCTGGAAAACCTGCTGGTGTTCTACGATCGACTGGCCGAACAGGTCGGCGACGACCGGCAACTGATGCTCCAGGCGGCTGTCGCCACCCGCCGCGTCGGCGACATCCGCCAACGCCTCGGCCAAATCGATCAAGCCGAAGGGGAGTATCGCAAGGCGATCGCCAAGCTCGACGCGCTCGGCGACGTTGCGGGAGCCGAGCCCAAGGTGTACGTCGAGTTGGCGCGCTGCCACAACGAAATCGGCAACGTGCGGGCCGCCCGGTTTGAGCCGCGGGCGGCGTATGAGGCGCACATTGAAGCCCTGAAGTCGCTGCGGTCGACGGCCTCGGCACAGCCGGCGTGCGAGGAGTTCCGGTATGAGTTAGCGCGGACTTACTTCTTTCTCGCCGGCCGGCATCCGGGGGCCTCCGCAACTCTCCGCGACCGGCGCGAGGAACGCTCCGTGCAGCGGTTCGCGCGGTTCGCACTCGCCGAGAAACAATACCGAACGCGGGCGATCGGCCTCCTGGAAGAACTCGCCGGCAAAAACCCGGGGGCCGCCGACTACCGCTTCCTGCTCGCCCTGTGCTACCGCCCCCTGGCGAGCGCCCCCGAGGCCTCCCGCGGCTCGGCGGCCGTGTCCGGCCGGCAGCGGGCACTCGAAATCCTCGAAGCGCTGAAAAGGCGGTATCCGCAGATGGCCGATTACCGTTACGAATTGGCGGCGACCTATGCCTGGGTGCACGTCGGACTCTTCCCGTGGCAGGAGCCGTCCGCCGCCTCGCCGGCGACGGAACGGGCGTTGCACAAGGCGCTGGACGAGGCCCGGTGGCTGGTCGACCACAATCCGACGATTCCCCGTTTCGCGCGCAGCAAGGCCTTGATCCTCGCCAAACTGGGCGCCATTGGCGAGGAGGCCGACCGGCCGGCCGAGGCGGCCGCTTGGTTTGAACAGGCGTTCGACGCCCAGGCCGCCCTCGTCGAGCGGTTCCCCGACCTCCCGTCACACGATCGCGTGCTGCGGGAGTTCTTCCGTTTCCGCCTGGCCGCGCATGGCCTCCGCCCGAGCGATTCGGCCGGGCCCGACACGCCCGCCGAGGCGGTGGCATTGCTGGAGACATGCGTTGCCAACCTGACCGCGCTTCGTGGGCGGCGCGAACTGGCCGGCGACCGCCTGGCAGCAAGCGCGCTGCGGCTTGCCGAAGACGCGCTCGAGCGCGCCCGTCGCCCTTGAATCGGCGCGGCCCGACCGCGCGTTTTAGGCTCTTCCGTTTCTAGGTGCAAATTTTCCGGGGACGGCACAGCGGCGTGTGCTTACTACATTGGCGAGGCCTGCCCCTAGAAACGGAAGAGACAAAACATGGCTCCCACCCTTTGGAAACCCCCCAAGCCGAGCAGTGGCCGACGATGGGTTGACGATGGGTTGCCCGTGCGACGGAGATGACTTATCCTATATAGGTCGCGCGCCCCGCTCGAACCGGTTCGCCATCCAGCTTGAACCGTTCGGCGCCGCGGGGCAGTAAGCGCGGGCGATCGACGGAAGCCGATCAAACGGATCCGATGTCGTTTGCTTTACCGTGTAGCCAATGCTTTACCGTGTAGCCAATGCTTTACCGTGCGGCCAACCCGGCCTGCTGAGACGGTTGAAACGACCCTCCCCCACCCTGCCCCTATCCCCCCAACCTGCCAAGGAGATGCCATGCCGACCTTCCGAATCCTCACGGTACCGGCTGCCACGCTGTTCTGGGCCTTCATGACCGCTGGAGCCGCTTTTCCGGCCCGAGCCGAAACGCCGCCCTCGCGGCTCGACGCCGTGCGCACCTTCGCCGACCGCGTGCTCGAGCACGGCCGCGACACGTTCCGCGAAGAACCAACCCCGCTTTTCGTTGACGGGCTGAACGTCGACACGCTGGAGCCGGTCCGCTGGGTCCACCGGGGCGATGCGTGGATCCCATCGAACCTGGCCAGCCAGCAGAACCTGCTCCGCACGCTGGTGGGGCTGAGTGAGCTGACCGGCCAGCCGCGCTACCGAGAGGCGGCCGCCGCCACGGTGGAGCACCACGTCGAGCACTTGCAGATGGACTGCGGCCTGTTCCAGTGGGGCGGGCACCGCTTCATTGATCTCGCCTCCGGCCGGCCGCGAGGCGAAGGGAACCTGCCGCACGAGCTGAAGTTCAACCTGCCCTTCTACGAGTTTCTTTGGGAGGTCGACCCCGACGCCACCCGCGAATACATCAAGGCCCTGTGGAACGCCCACGTGCTCGACTGGGGCAAGCTCGACATGAACCGGCACGGCTCGTACGGCCGGTCGATGGGCGACCTGTGGGACCACGAGTTCCAACACCCGGAACCGTTCTTCGAAGGCCGCGCGCTGACTTTCATCAATTGCGGCAGCGACCTGATTTACGCTGGCGCCATCCTGTACCGGCTTACCGGCGACGAAGGGGCGCTGCGGTGGTCGAAGCGGCTGGCCGAGCAGTACGTTCGGGCGCGGCACCCGGAAACCGGCCTGGGCGTGTACCAGTACAGCAAGCCCATCCGGCGCCGGGAGCCGCCCGCCGAAGGCCCGCTCGAAGGACGCCTCACCTGGTCCAGCTACGGCGACCGGGCGGAAAACCAGTTTGGGGCCGAATTCGGCGACGTGGCCCGCGAGGGCTGGATGCTCCGCTCGCCCGATGCCATCTACGGCCACAACGCGCTGATGCAGTTGCAGCTTGCCGAACTGCTCAGCGACGAAGGAGGGGAGTTCCTCACCTGGACCGTCAACGGCCTGAAGGCCTGGGCTCGCTACGGGTACGACGCCGAAAGCCACACGGTCCGGCCCATGTGGGCCGACGGCACCGACCTGACCGGTCACGTCGTCGGGCGCACCGGCTACTACGGCCCGGAAGGGAGGGTGTTCGAAGCCCGGCCGGCCAGCGCCCTGCTGTTCTGGTCGTACGCGCTGGGATACCGGCTTTCCGGCGAGGAAGACCTATGGGAAACGGTCCGGGCCATGGCCCGCGGCCACGGCCTCGGCGACATGGGCACGTCGCCAGGGCAGGACGTGGACGTCGACCTGGAGGCGGACACTTCCGACCCGATGGCCTTGTTCGCCGTGCTGGAGCTGCACCGCGCCGCCGAGCATCCCGATTATCTCGCCCTGGCCGCGCGGCTGGGTGAGAACATCGTCCGGCGCCGGTTCCATCACGGGTTCTTCCTGCCCACCGAGCGGCACATCCACGCCAACTTCAACGCCGTCGAGCCCTTGGCCCTGCTCGCCCTGGAGGCCGTCGCGCGGGGCGAGCCCGACGCCGTTCCCCGCTACAACGGCGGCCGCGGCTTCTTCCACGGCCCGCACGACAGCCGCGGCCGCACCACCGACCACGCCGTCATTTGGAACGCGCGGCGCGGAGAGTAGCGAGAAAAAGGGCGTCCCCTGCTTTGTTTCCCCCTTTTCGCGTTACCGCAGCAGGCCCACCAGCCGCTTCACCACGGGACCGGCGGCCGTGGCGGCATCGCCGGCGTGTTCCAGCGCAACGACCACGACGTATCGGGGACGGTCGGCCGGCACGTAGCCGGCGAACCAAGCGTGGGCGGGGCTGCCGGGCAGGGTCTCGGCCGTGCCGGTCTTGCCCGCCAAGGAGATCGACTCGGCGTACATCGTCGCGTGGCCCGTGCCCGTCGGATCGGCCACCACGCGGCGCAGGCCTTCGGCCAGGTGCCGAAGGACGGCGTCGTCAAGTGGGACAACCGGCTGCGGCGCCGCGATCTTGCGGCCGTCGCCCCCCGCAGCCGGATCGGCTTCGTCGCTCCCGGCCGGCGCCTCGGTCAGCCCCACGCGGCTGAGCACGTGCGGGGTGACCGGCCGGCCGCCGTTGGCCACGGCGGCCATCATGCGGGCCACTTGCAGCGGTGTGGCCGTCAGCGAGCCCTGACCGATGGAAACCGCGTAAGTGTCGGCGGTGCGCCACGGGCGCCCTTCGATCGTTTCGAGGGTGGCCGGGGTGGGCAGCACGCCGGGCGCCTCGCCGGGCAGGTCCACACCGGTCGGTTGCCCGAAGCCGAAACGCGCCGCCCAATCGACCAGCCGGTCCGCGCCCATCTGGCCGGCGTGATGGAAGAAGTACACGTTACAGCTTACGCACAGCGCGTCGGCCAGGGTCACCTCGCCGTGGCCCCTGCCGCGGCGCACGAACACGGCGCAGCGGTGGGCGTCGGCATGCTTCAGGTACCCTTGACAGAAGTGCGCTTGCCGCGGCCTGAACTCGGGGTCGGCCAGCAGCGCGGCGGCCGTAACCACTTTGAACACCGAGCCGGGCGGCAGGGTCATGCCGCGCACCCGGTCGACCAGCGGCCCGGCGGGGTCGTCGAGCAGGCGGCGGCGGTCGTGTTCGGCGCCGGGAAGGAAAACGTCGGGCCGGAACCGCGGCGCCGAGGCGGCCGCCAGCAGGGCGCCGGTTTGTGCGTTCATCACCACGACGGCTCCGCCGCCGGGCCGGGCGTGGGGATACTCGACCGCGCGGCGGCGCAGCGCGGCGTCGAGCAATTCCTCGGCCGCGCGCTGCACGCCCGAGTCGAGCGTCAGCACCAAGTCCTTCCCGACGCCCGGCTCCCCCGTCCGGTGGGCCGAGATGATCCGGCCGCCGTGGTCGGTCAGTTCCACCAGCGTCCCGCGGCGGCCGTACAGCAGGCGGTTGTAGTGCGCCTCCACGCCGGCCCGGCCCAGCAGGTCATCGGGGTGTGCTGAGGCGGGCGAAGGGGAGGGTTCCATTTTCGCGGCTTGACGGGAATGCCGTAGCCCATTCCCGCCGTCGTGCCGCGAAAACTGGGACCGTTCTCCCGAAACGCCGGCTTCGGCGTCCAGGTCGTCCGGACCCACCATGCCCAGGTAGCCGATCACGTGGGCCGCCAGCGCTCCGGCCGGGTAGACCCGCCGCGTCTGCGGAACGATTCTCGTATGGGGGAACCGTTCCGGGTTGCCCTCGATTTGGGCGGCGGCGGCCATGGCCAGGGCCGCGGCCATCACGTGATAGTCGCGCTGCTCAGCCACGGGCATTTCGCGCCCGTGGCGTTCCGAAACGCTCTGCGCGATCCGTTCGACGCGCGCCTGGACCCGCGCCGCCCGGATACGCCAACGATCCATGCTCACGCCCGCCAGTTGGGCCAGTCGCTCGGCCAGCGCGTCGCGTTCGGCTAGCACGCGCCGCATTTCGTCGGCCACCCGATCGGGATCGTCGCGCTCGGCCCTGGTCAACCGGCGCCGGGCGGTCCGCCGCAGCCAGCGCTCGTTGGCCGGCTGTTCAAGCTGGCGATAGTGAACCGCCAGGGCGAGGGTCTGTTCGTCGCGGGCCAGCACGGTTCCATCGCGGGCAAGAATCCGGCCGCGCACGCCCGGCAGGGTCTGCTCGCGCCGCAACGGCTGCAACGCCCGCTTGCGATACTCCGGCCCCTCGGCCCACTCGGTTTGCACGCCGCGTACGAACACCACGGCCATGAGCAAGGCGAAAAGCACCGTCACCCGGCGCATCCGGCGCCGCGGGTCGGTCGCCTTGGGAGGCGCCCTCTGCGAAGTTCGGAAGGAGTGCCAGTCGAGGGGCATGGGTCTACCGTTCTGCCCCGGCGCTTCGCGCCCAGCCGGCTACCATGAGGACCGGCAGGGCCACGGCCGAGGTATACACCGCCGCTCCCAGGGCTTGCGCCAGTTGTGTGCCAAGCGGTCGCGCCGCATCGCCCAGCACGACGGCCGTCGCGGCCAGTCCCAGGCACCAGACGGTCATCGCGCCGGCCACCAGCGGTAGGCGGACGGCGGGGCCGCGGCTGCGCATTTGCCGCGCGAGCCAAGCGAGGCCGAACCCGACCAGCAGCATCCACGCGGCTCCCACGCCGACGCGTCCCGGGGCGATCAGGTCGCCCAGCAGGGCCACCGCGCCGGCCGTGAGGAATGCCCATCGGCTGCGCGCCAGCACCACCCACACCATGGCGACCAGCGCCACCAGGTCGGGCGCGACGTTCCCCACGCGCAGCACCTCGGCCAGGGCGGTGTCGGCCACCGCCGCCAGGTATACGAATATGGCCAGTAGGAGGTAAGCCACCGGTCTGCTGAGCCTTGCGTCGTCGGAATGGTTCGGAGCGACTGTACTGTGTTCGTCCCAGGCGAGGGATCGTGCTTGCGCCAGGGCGGGGGACACCCGTAGGACGGACCTTCCTGTCCGTCACCGGTGCGACGGACAGGAAGGTCCATGGTACGGGCGGATAGCTCGCAGGAAGGTCCATGGTACGGCGTGGTGAGCAGCCATCCGCCGCTCGCCCGACCTCGCAACCGGATACCAGCATAGCGGCTTTGCGCCCGAAAAACGAGAGCAATTGCCATGGGAGGCCGCCGCCGGCCGTATGTTGTACCGACTAGCCGCGAATGAGGAACCAGGACCCGAACGCCACGAGGAACGCCTCGATGGCGATGACGAACACGGTAGGCGACATGCGGTCGACGATCCGCTTGCCCAGGACCGCGCCGAGGATCATCAGCGGGCCGAGCGCCAGCCCTACCCACACCGCCGTGGAGGAAAGCACCCCGGTCTGGCCGTACGTTACGAGCTTGGTGACGTGCATGACGGCGGTTCCGAGCGCTTCGGTGCCGATGTACGCGGCCTTGACCAGACCGAAGGCCAGAAAGAAAGGCGCCAGGAACGGCCCTCCGCTGCCGACCAACGCCGAGATGAACGCGAACACGCTGCCGATGGGGGCGAACCACCGCCGGCTGAATCCGTCGTGGCGCCCCCGGCGCAGCCAGCGGTGGCCGACGACGCTCACCAGCAGGAAGGCGCCCAGCAGCCGCACCAGGATCGATTCGGGCGAGCGCGAGAAGACCCACGCCCCCAGTACGGCCGCCGGCACGGCGCCCCCGACGAACCAGACGACGACCTCGAATCGGATCGCGCGGCGGTTCAGGGCCACGCGGCTGAGATTGCCGATGAACTGGGCCACGGCGTACATCGGCACCGCGTCGCGCACCCCGAAGAACAGAACCATGACCGGCAATAGCAACACGCCGCTCCCGGTTCCCGCCACCGCGGCGACCGTCGACGCCGCTAAGGCCGCCGCGGCAAGAGGCAGGTAGTGGTACAGTTCGGTGCCGAGCATAAGCCGCCATTAGACAGGACATCTCTTCGTTACGCCACGGCCTGTATGGGGGGCTGGCAGTTTTGTCCGCTAAACCAAATGATTCACATAGGATGGGTCAAGGTCGCGTATTTCGTTCTCCGGCGCGAAAATACTGCAAGTTTCCTGCACCGAGGGCGGGCGGGAGCCGGGCGTTTGTGGGCTTGTGGCGTTTGTGGGCTTGTGGCGTTTGTGGGCTTGTGGCGTTTGTGGGCTTGTGGCGTTTGTGGGCTTGTG
>PWXP01000619.1 GCA_003561895.1 Planctomycetaceae bacterium
ACCGGCGCCGAGGCCACCTACAACGCGGTCATCTCGAACTACGATCCCCCTTGGAAGAAAAGCCTCCGCGACCCGCGGTTGATGGCCCGCGTAGCCCTGGTGGACCCCGAGTTGTGCGCCACCGTGCCGCCGCCGGTGACGGCGGCCGGCGGCATGGACGCCATCACGCAGTTGATCGAGAGCTACGTCTCGCGCAAGGCGCAGCCCATCCCCCAGGCGCTGTGCCTGCAGGGCTTGCGCCTGGCGGTGCCGGCCATCGTCGAGGCGGTCGAAAACGGCGCTTCGCGCCCGGCGCGGGAGCGCATGTCGCACGCGGCGCTGCTTTCCGGCGTGGCGCTGGCCAATTCGGGCCTGGGGATGGCCCACGGCGTGGCTCCGGCGCTGGGCACGCACTGCCGGGTGCCGCACGGGGCGGCGTGCGCCCTCATGCTGCCCGTGGCCCTGCGCATCAATCGCGAGGCCCGCCGCGACGAGCTTGCACGGCTGGCCCACGTGCTGTTCGGCGTCCGTTTCCAACAATCGCCCGAGGAGGCCGTCGATCGTCTCATCGAAGAGATCGAGCGCCTTTGCGAGCGGGTGGGCGTGCCCCGCCGCCTGTCGGAGGTAGGCGTGAAACCCGAGCAGGTTCCCGCCATCGCCCGCGATTCCTTCGGCACCAGCATGCGCGGCAACCCGGTGGAACTGACCGAACCGCAGGTGGTTGAGATTCTGCGAGAACTGCTTTGATGGGCCTAGCTTGACCGGTGCACTCGAACGGTTTTTGAGGGAAATCCCGCCGAACACCGGGGTCTTGTCAGGGGCTCCTAGCCGTTTCACGCCCGGACGGTAGACAGCCGTGGGGGGCATGCTAGGCCAAACTTTTCCCCGATCTCGGCCCGTTTTTTTGACGTAACGTGTTATGCCGCAAGCATCGAGGCGCATTTTTCAAATGCCAACTGTAGCCACTAAAAGACGGAAGCTGCCCTTGACCGGCTTCCGAAGGACGCTAAAACGAACGTATACCTGCCAGAAACGGTCCAGTACATGTAGCCACCACCCGCAGGGTATATAAAGGGAAGACCTACCAGACCCACCTGCTCCGGCGTACCTACCGCGAGGGCGGAAAGGTCAAACACCAGACGCTGGGCAACATCTCCCACCTGCCCGCCGACCTGATCGAGACCATTCGCCGCGAACTCCGAGGAGAGCGCCAGGCCGGTGAACCCTGGAACATCGTTCGCGCCTTTCCCCATGGGCACGTGGCAGCGGTTCTCGGCTCGTTGCGGAACTTGGACCTCGAATACAAGGTGGGCAAGCACTTCGAACTGGGCATCGACGATACGCAGTTCTCGTACCATCGCAAGGAAGCGAACATTCGCGAAGAAGCCGCCTTGGACGGGATCTACGTGATCCGAACATCGGTCGACAGCGGGATATTGACTCCCGACAGCGCGGTCCGGGCGTACAAGGACCTGGGAAAAGTGGAGCGGGCGTTTCGCTGTATGAAGACGATCGGCCTGAAGGTGCGGCCCATCTTCCATCGGTTGGATACTCGGATTCGCGCGCACGTGTTCCTGTGCATGTTGGCCTACTACGTGGAATGGCACATGCGGGAGAAGTTGGCGCCGATCCTGTGCGATGACGACGAGCAGGAGGAGGCGGAGCGTCTGCGGCGTTCCATCGTGGCTCCCGCCGAGCGTTCACGGGCCGCACGGCAGAAGGACGCGAGCAAGCGGACCGAGGACGGCGATCCGGTACACAGCTTTCGCACACTGCTCGACCACCTGGCCACGCTGGCCAAGAACCGGATCCGCCTCTGCGACAGTGAAGCGGAGTTCTACGAAATGACCGAAGCAACCCCTACGCAACAACGTGCCCTGGACCTGCTCGGAGTGACGGTGTAGCCAGAAACGCGAAAACCAATTCCCCCTTAACCCCTTGCACCATAAAGAGTTAGGCTCGATTTTCGCGAAAAAGTTTGGGCTGAAGCGTGAAGTCCAACAGTGCGACATGGTGGGCGCTACGAGTCCGTTCCCGCGCCGACGCAGAACCGGTCGGACCGTTCAACCGGCCCCGTACAGGGCAAAGTAGGCGCCGCCGTACACTTTCAGGTCGATCAGCACGCCGGCGCCGCGCTTGGCCTCGACCCACGGGTGCAAGCGCTCCAGCGGCACCAGGTGGACCTCGATTGCCTCCGATGCGTCGCCTCCGCCGGGGCCGGCCCGTTCCGCGTTTCGGGCGAGGTAGAAGATGAGCATTTCATTGGTCATGCCCGGCGAACTGGGGCCTTCGGTCAGAAAGGCCCAATCGTTCGATGCGTACCCGGTTTCTTCGAGCAACTCGCGCCGGGCCGCGTCGAGCAGCGACTCGTCCTCGGCGCCGGCGGCGTCGCCCGCCAGGCCGGCGGGCAGGTCGAGCACGCGGGCATCGACGGACCGGCGATACTGTTCGGTGAGCACCAATCGGTCGTGGGCGGTCACGGCCACGATGGCCACGACGCCGCCCACCCGCACGCGCTCCGCCCATTCCCACCCCGCCTGCTCGACGAGGCGGACGTGGCGTCCCTCGGCATGCACGCGGCGATCTCGGTTTTCCGCTTGAGATCGGACCATGCTACCCTGCCAGTTCTTCGGATCGGATCACGCGAACTCCCTCCCGCTGCATTTCCTCGACGGCCCGCTCGACGTCGCCGGGCTGCCGGTCGATTCCGCGGCAGGCATCTTCAATGACCCGGGTGGCGAACCCCAGGGCCGCGGCGTCGAGGGCGGAGAACTTCACGCAGTAATCGAGCGCCAGGCCGCATAGGTCCACGCCGGTCACGCCCTGTTGTTTCAGGTAATCGCCCAGGCCCGTCGACTTGCGGTGGCCGTTGTCGAAGAAGCAGCTATAGCTGTCAATGTTCGGGTCGGTTCCTTTTTGGAAGACACGAGCCACCTTCGAGATGTCGAGATCGGGATGGAACTCGGCGCCGGCGGTGCCTTGCACGCAGTGGACCGGCCAGAGGATTTGCTCCAGGCCGTCCAGGTCGATCGTTTCGCCCGGTTCGCGCCCGGGATGGTTCGCGGCGAAGCTGCCGTGGTCGGCCGGGTGCCAG
>PWXP01000646.1 GCA_003561895.1 Planctomycetaceae bacterium
AAGGTGGGTGCCGGGGAAGGGGACGGCAAGGGCATCGAGCTGCTCGCATAAAGCGGCCAACGCGGCCGTGCGATGCGGGGACGACTGGGCGGCGATGGTCACGCGCAGCTCGCCGTCGGCATGGGCCGCACGGGCACGATGTTCGCCTGCGAGCGCGAGCAGGTGGTTCCCGACTTCCTCTGCCTGGCCAAGGGCCTCACCGGCGGCTACCTGCCCCTGGCCGCCCCGTGAACACTTACGAAACGGAAGAGCCATTTCATTCCACCGCCCGACAGAAGTGATTGCAGAAGCGACGGGGTTGTGGTATACTTTCAGCGTAGCCGTTCCTGGGGGCTTGTCCCGATTTTCGCGGCAGAGAACGTATTCCTCCTGGATGGCGCTGTCCGGCCGCGAACATGGGACTGTCCCCTTCGCCCGGTACTATTTTCTTTCGCAGGAATAGCGTCTGTCGGCCGGAAAATAAACCAGTCCCCGGCCGGTCTCCCCCCGACATCACTTCAGGAGCCCCCATGACGACACACAAGCGTTCCGCACTCAAGTCGTTGACCCGGCGCGACGTGCTCCGCCTTTCCGGCGCGGCGCTGACAACTCCTTCCCTCGTCCCCTCGGCCGCCTTGGGCCTCGACGGCGGCACGCCTCCGAGCGAGACGGTGCGCGTGGGCATCGTCGGCTGCGGCGGCCGGGCGCGGTTCATCCGCGAAGGGGCCGACGTGAAGGGGTTCCAGGTGGTCGCCGCCTGCGATATCCAGCGGCAGCGCGCCGAGGCGCTCGTCCGCGACGTGGCCGGCGGCGCCCCGTGGGGCGTGTACGACGACCTCCGCCCCATGATCGAAAACGAAAAACTCGACGCGGTCATGACCATGACCACCACCCACGCCCGGACCCGCGTCACCCTGCTGGCCATGCAGATGGGCATGGACGTGTACATCGAAAAACCCATGTGCCTGACCATCGCCGAGGGGCGCATGCTGGTCGACGCGGCCCGGAAGCACGGCCGCGTCACTCAGGTGGGCTCGCAGCAGCGGTCGATGCCCATCAACAACTGGGGCAGCGACCTGGTCAAGAACGGGGCCATCGGCAAGATTCGCGTGGTCGAGGCGCCGAACTTCGTCGGCCCCTTCCGCTGGACCAAGACCTCCTCAGCCGACGTCACCGAGCCGGTCGAACCGTGGTGGGACGCCTGGACCGACCAGGCCGAACTACGCCCCTACGACACGGCCCTGCACCGCGGCTGGGCCCGCTGGTGGGACTACGACGGCGGCGGACTGGTGTTCGGCGTAACCGGCTGGGGTACCCACTCGTACGACCAGATCAACCGCGCGCTGGGCACCGACGACACCGGACCGGTCGAAGTGCTGCTCGAAGAACCGGTCGCCCACCGCGACACCGGGCGGTCCGAACCCCGCGAGACCGTCGGCGGCGTGGTCGTTGGCGATACGGGCGACGAAGACACGGGCACGCGCTACCACGACATGGTAGCCCGGCGCAAACTCATTGGTCCGCGGGCGAAAATGCGCATGCGCTTCGCCTCCGGCACCGAGTTGCGGCTGCACCTGGACGGCGACCGCGGCCCCGGCCTGGGGGCCATCTTCACCGGCGAGGACGGGCGGATCGAGATCAACCGGAACCGGCTGGCCAGCAACCCGCGGGAACTGGTCCGCGCTCCGGACAACCCCGGTCCGAACCGCCGGCCCGAGTCGGCCTACCACATCGAAGACTGGATCGAGTGCATCAAGACGCGCGAGCGCTGCACGGCCGACGTCGAGATCGGCCAGCGGGCGACCACGCTGTGCTACCTGGTGAACATCGCCCGCGACGTCGGGCGTGTGGGCGAGGCGCTCCGCTGGGACCCCGAGGCGGAGCAGTTCACCAATTGCGACGAGGGCAACACGATGCTCGGCCGGCCGCAGCGCGAGGGGTGGGAACTGCCGGCGGTTTGAACGCGCCTCGTGTCAGGGTCATTGTACGTAATACTACCACCCCTGGTATCTCCCCCATGGATGCGACGCCCGATCCGCGAATCGCCTTCTTCGACAAGTTGGCTGAGCGCTGGGACCAGGAGGGCCAGCCGCCGGCGGAAACCGTCGCGCGTGTCGACCGGCTGGCCGAACAACTGGCACTGGAGCCCGGCCAGACGGTACTCGAGGTGGGCTGTGGAACCGGCCAATTGACCGCCTGGCTTGTGGAGCAGGTATTGCCCGGCAGGGTCGTGGCCATCGACTTTTCGCCGGCCATGGTGGCGCAGGCGCGGGCCAAAGGCATACCAGCCGGGTTCCGCGTGGCCGACGTATGCCGGGAGGCGGTGGGCGCCGAGTGCATCGACGTGGCCCTGTGCTTCCACAGCTTCCCGCACTTCCGCAACCGGCAATCCGCCTTGAAGAACCTTGCGCAGGCGCTGAAACCCGGCGGGCGGCTGCTCATAATGCATCTTTGCGGCAGCGCGGCGATCAACGCGTTTCACGCCGACGTGGGCGGCGCCGTGGCGGGCGATCACCTGCCCGATGCCGCCGAGTGGCCACGGTTGCTCGACGCCGCCGGACTGAGGCTCGTGTCCCTTGTCGACCGCGACGACCTGTTCCTGCTGGAGGGCACACGGAATTAGTGGCCAATCATGCGCTTCACCGGCACGGCGCCGGTGGAGGGAGAAAACGTTCGAAGGGGAGATACCATGAAACGATTCGCAATCCGCTACACGGCGACCGTCTTAGGAATCTGTCTCGTGCTTAGCTGGACCACGTTGCTCCCGGCCGATGAGGCCGAGGAGGGGTTCGTCTCGATGTTCAACGGCAAGGACCTGGCCGGCTGGGAGGGGTTGCCCGGCTGGTGGGAAGTGCGCGACGGGGCGATCGTCGCCGAGAGCACGCCCGAGAAGCCGAGCCCGACGCATTATCTTTACTGGAAGGGCGGCGAGCCGGCCGATTTCGACCTCCGCGTCCGCTACCGCATTTCGGGCAAGGGGGGCAATTCCGGCATCCACTTCCGCAGCGAGCCCCGCCCCAACTTCGACATCTGGGGATACCAGGCCGATTTCGACACCAACCACGACTACACGGGCTACCTGTACCAGCACG
>PWXP01000632.1 GCA_003561895.1 Planctomycetaceae bacterium
CGCCTCTGGCAGAAACCTGGCGGAAACTGCTAGAGTAACAACTATGAAACGAGCGTAAGTCCCTTAGCAGCAAGGGTTTACAAAGATCTTCACCGGGATTCTGGAGTGATAGGGCTTGCCCCGCTCGGAGCCGTGGTCAGGCGGCTACCCGCCCGGCGCAAGAGAAACCTTCGCGCGGTCGATCCTATTCCAACGTCGGCCGGGCAATCTCGCCCCGCAACTGCGCCTCGCCGCCCTCCTTCTCGTACACGCCGTAGAAGAGCGACATCGAGTCGAGCCACACCGTGATGCGGCGCATGTCCTCGGGCGAGAGTTCCACGTCGTGGTGCCCCTCGCGCAGAAGCTGGTACAGCTTCGACGCTCGCGCGCCGAACTCGCCCGGCGTGGTGCGGTACCACTTTGGATCGTTCCACCCTCGGCCGCCGTAGTCGTAGAACCCGTACTTCGGCGCCAGGCTGACGTACGACTGGAAGTACGTGGTCGCCCGGCGAATACCCCTCGGGCGTCCCGGATACACCGCCAGGCTGCTGTCCAACGGCGGGGCCTCGTCGGCGTTCTCCCGGTGGCACGCCACGCAGTGCTTCTCCAGCACCGGCTGCACCAGCCGGGGGTAGCTGAACGGGTTGGTGCCGTCGGCCTCGGGCTTCAGCGGCGAGGGCGGGCGGCGTATGGCCAGCGGCATGGTCCTTGGCAGCGGCGGCGTGTCGTGCCGCGGCTCGTGGCAGCCGTGGCACATCGCCTGCTCGCCCGGCTGGAACTGCGTGGCCGAACGCATCGACGTGACCGCCAACCCGTCGGCGTCGAGCGCCTGGAAGTACAACTCGCGCCGCGCCGGCACGGTGAAGTACGCGCTGCCGTCGGCCTCGACCGGAACCGTGCCCAGCACGTTCCGGGCCAGGTTGATCGAATCGTTGCCTTGAGGAATTTGGATGCCCGTGGTGTGCGGCACCCGGGCCGAGGCCACCGAAAGCGGCAGGATCTGGTACACCCGCAACTCCTTGATCTCGGTCCCTTCGGGCCACGGCAGCAGGCCCTTGTACACGTCGATGACGCCCACGGTGGCTTCTGCCGGTTCGTGTTCGGGCACCCGCACCGACTGCTCGGGGATGACCGGCGGCACGGGCCGCGGCCGTAGCGGCAGCGGGTTCTGGGCGGCGATTTCCGGATCGCGGTACAGCAGTTCCCGGTTGCCGAAGCTATCGAGCAGGTACAACCCATACCGCCCCTTCGGCCCGCCGAGAGCCGGCACTTCCATGGCCGCGTCGTACACCACCAAGTAGTAGTCTTCGCTGAGCGGCGCGGCCTGGCCGAACGTTTGCGCGCCGGTGGGGCCTTGGCTTTCCGGGAAGGGGCTTTCCGGCGTCAGCCGGCGGACCGGCGCCATCGCGTCGTCGTCGGGTACGCGCGGGTCGAACACCACCAGCGAGCCGAACGCCTGACCGTGGTGCGGCGCCGCCGTGGACACGTACCGGTGCGAACCGGGAATGGCGCGAATGTCCAACTGCATGTCGGCCCGGCTGGCCCGGACGGAAAAATTGCCGTGGATCGCCCGCGGATCGCAGCCGTCGGGCGTCATCACCCACGGATGGTGCGCCACCACGCCGTGCCGGTCGACATAATCCCAGCGGGTGAACATGATCATGCCGTCGTGGGCGACGCTCGGGTGCCACTCGTTCGTCTCGTGGAAGCTCAGGCAGCGGATGTCGCTGCCGTCGGGCGCCATGTCGAACAGCGTATACGTCGGGCACACCCGGCCGCAACGCAGGTAGCCGCCCCTCCGCTCGCTGTTGAACACGATCCGGCCGCTCGGCATGAGCACGGGGTCGAAGTCGTTCCACGTGCCGTCGGTAAGCTGCTCCAGGCTGGTCCCGTCGACGTTCACGCGGAAGATGTGGTAGCAGCGGCCCTCGTGCCAGTAGCCGCGGTTGGGGTAGTCGGTGTGGTGGCGGTGCTCCGGGTCGCCCCGGTTCTCGACGTAGGCGAACAGGATGTGCTTCGCGTCGTAGGACAGATGCGGCGAGAGGAACGAGCCGCCGGTATCCTCGCCGTGCCGCCGGCCCATGCCGTCGTAGCGCACGTTGGGCGGAGTGTTCGGGCCGCCGCACAGCCGCTCGCCTTGCAGCCGGCCCCGCTCAACCACCGAATCGGCCAGCACGTCGCGCACCCGCGGTTCCGGGCCGAAGGCGTCTTCCAGCACGTACAGCCCGCCGCCGGGCGTGGCCGCGATGCCGTAGTATTGATCGCACATGTGGTCGAACAGTGCCCGGTGCCGCTTGATGAATACGATGTCGGTGAAGTCCAGCAGCGGGTTGCTGAAGGCGATGCGGCGGCGGAGCCGGCAGGCATCGGCGTACAGGGTGTAGCGGGCCGGTTTATCGGCGGGGTCGATGGTCTTGTCGGCGGCCTCCAACTCGCGCAGTTCCGACGCCATGGCATCGAGCCCCGGGCCACCGCCGAGCTTCTTCAGGTTTTCCAGCAGGGCGGCCGTACGGCGCAGCACGACGTCGGCCGGGTCGCGATCGCTGTCGAGAATAAGCGCCTCGGGGCGGAAGGCCTGATGGGCCACGCTCGCGAAATGCTCCCTCCGCCTGAGGTCGTGCTCCAGGGCGAGGAACTGGCGGCGCAGTTCCTTGTCCACGGCATCCGCCGGGCAGGGCTCGCCGCGGAACTCGACCCCGTCGACCAGCAGGCGCAGCCCGGCCACCGACGCCCACCGCTGCCCCCGCACCTCCGAGAGGGCCCGCAGCCGCACGTACCGGCCGGCGGCCTTCTCGGGGAACGTAACGACGTTCTCGCGGTCGCGGTGCTCGAACGTGCCGGCGGCCACGCGCCGGCCGGGCTCGTCCTCGGCATCGCTCAGGTAGAACTCGTACTCGGCAATGGTTCCGTTGGTGCTGCCGTCGCGCCGCGGCAGGTAGGCGAACCCGGCCAGCTCGTACCGCCCGCCTAAATCGATGCGCAGTTCGTGCGGCGGGGCGGGATTGGCGAACTGCCAGTCGGTATGCCACATGGTGCCCGGGTTGCCGTCCATCGCCCGATACGCCTCGTACCCCGGCGCCTCGCTGTTGGCC
>PWXP01000334.1 GCA_003561895.1 Planctomycetaceae bacterium
AAACGTACCTTCCACGGGCCGACTTGCCGAGAGGGCAAAATCAAAAGGTCGCCAGGAACTCGTCGATATCGACGAAGGTCAGTTGCCCGGGTGGGTCGGACGAGGCGGGATGGCTGTCCCAGTCGGCGTCCGGCTCATAGACCCAGCCGTCTTCCGGCGGCGGGGCGCGAGGCGTCGACGGATTCCATAGCCCGCAATGGCGGAGAATCTTCTCAATGACGGCCCCCTGCAGCGGCTCAATGAACGCGACCACCTTCATCTGGCCCTGGCACTTCGGGCAGCAGAGCGGGGCGATTTCGTAGACGCGCTTGATGAGCATGGCCCAGCTTTGGCTACATCGGGCGGCCCTCACCCCTTGCCCCTCTCCCGCGAGGAGAGGGGAGTTGGTTGCCGCCGCGCCCGGCTGCTCCGCTACCTCGGCGGCCTTCCGCCGCATTCCGCGGGCCTTGTTCGAGTAGAAACCGTAGTAGCGAATGAGCTGTGAGCCCTTGGGCGGGATGTGCTGCGTAAACTCCGCCAGGAAATCCAGCGGATCGAGCACCTGGAAATCCCGTTTGGGGCCGGGCCGCAGCCCGTCGCGAAACGTACTGGCGGCTGTTTGGAAGCCTTCTGCGGGTTCCTGTGGGCGGTGGCCGACAATCGGGCGCGGGATCGAAGATTCGGGGCTGCCGCGAGCCCAGGCAGCCAGTCGTGGTCCAAATTCAGACTTGTTCTGGTTCGGCTTCCGTTCGGCAGGGCGACCGTCCGTCCGGAATACGCCTGCCCGGTTCGCCCGTAGCCTCTCACGCTCTGACCGAGCGGGCGCCGGAGCGGAAGCCAAGAAGGCCGGCCCGACCCCTCAGAAGCAGGCACGGACGCTCTCGGCCACCCCCACGTTTCGAGCCGCTTCCGACACACGGCTGCCCAGTTCGGCCAGATAGGCCTGGCGGCGAGGCCGGTCGAACAGCGTGCGGCGGACCGGTTCGAGCAAATCCGGGAAATGCGACCGCAGCAGCGCCGCGACCGCCGGCCAGACGCGGGGCCGGGCGTTCAGGGCGTCCAGCCAGATAGTCCCGACATCCCGTTCGGCCGCCGCCCGCAGCAGCGCCTCGATCGACCCTCGGTCGTCCGAAAGCCCGGGGAGGAGCGGCCCGAGCATCACGGCCGTTCGCAAGCCGGCCTCGCGGGCGCGGTCCAGTACGTCGAGCCGGCCGGCTACCGTCGCCGCCAGGGGCTCCCAGAGGGCCGCCAGACGCTGGTCGAGCGTCGTGAGCGTCACGCCCAGCCGCACGTCGCCGCGGGCGAACACGTCCAGATCGCGGAGGACCAAGCGGTTCTTGGTGAGCACGTTCAGGCGGAAGCCGTATTCCAGGAGCAGTTCGCAGCAGCGGCGGGTCAGGCGCCGCTCGGCCTCGATCGGCTGCCAGCCGTCGCAGGCGCTGCTGACGAACACCTCGCCGGGGGTCGCCCGTCGCAACTGCCGCTTGAGCACCTCCACGGCGTTGACCTTCACGTCCACGAACGCGCCCCACGGCTCATCGTGCGGATGGAACCGCTGCATGAACCGCGCGTAGCAGTAGGCGCAGCCGTGCGTGCAGCCGGTGTAGCAGTTCAGCGAGTAGTCGCCCAGGGAGGTCCGGTTGAGCACCGTCCGGCATGGGACTTCGCGGAGGGCCGGTTCCGGTTTCGTGGGTAGGTTCGGGTTGGCGGTCATGCGGGACTGCTCCCGGCTGTGGACGCCCGGAGGGTGGCGCTGAGCCTCAACTCGATTACGGATGCCCGCCGATCGCCCAGCATACGGCATGACCTTCGGTGCCTCCAGAAAGCGCCATCCCTTGGTGGTCTTCGCGACGATCCCGTCGATGTCCCCAACTCGCCCGGTATTGTTGACCGGCCGGGCCCTGGCCCAGTACGGCACGTCGGAGCGGGCCCACACCAGGTCATGGAAGCAACGTCAGCGGATGCGTCGTTCTCAAGTTGTCGGTGGGCCGAATCCACAGGTTGTTCCACTCGATGCGGATTGATTCCGGCGTCTCGTCCAGGGGCAGCAGGACCTTCTGGTACGGTTCGAGCGTCAACGCTTTCTCCAGGATGTCTTCCAGGGTGGCTTCCAGGGCCACCGGTCCCCGGTTTTCCAATCGCAGCCGCCGGCCAACCTCGGCATCGCCCTTGACGCGCACGTCGACAAGGTTGGCGACAAGCAGCGAGAGCAGGTCCTTGCGGGCGACCAACATCCCATTGAACTGCGCGATCGTGCGTCCGGCCTCGAAGGCTTGCCGAACGCTTTCGACGGAACGTTCCTCGGCCAGCACCAGCGTGGTGGCCTGGTCGTCGTCGCCCCGGGCGCCGTGGATGTCGGAGTTGGCGAACACCGCCAGATTGTGCTCCAACGCCCACTCCAGCGCGAACGGGTACCACCAGGTTCCGTGGCTTTCGACCGTATTCCAGCGGTTGCCGACCACGTCGTTCTTGACTTCGACGCCGCGGAGCAGGCCTTCCCCGATCGCCCAGCGCATCGGCTCGCGGAGCCCGACGTGCGGGTGGGCATACAGAACGTACGCGCCCGCCTCGGCAAGCCGCCGCATCTGGTCCCGGTAGTAGACGGCCTCCTGCCCTTCGGCTTCCGCCCATCGGTGCGGATTGCGGGGTTCGTAGTCGGCCGAGAAGTCGAGGGCGACAAGATGCTCTTGGCCGGCAATGCCGGTTTCGATGCCGCGTAGCAGGATCAGTCCGAGTGCCTCCGCGTGCGGGAGCGCCTCCTCGTACGCGCGAAAGTTGCCGTGGTCGGTAATGGCGATCACGTCGTAGCCGTACCGCCATGCCTCCGTCACTCGCTTGGCCGGCGAGAGCTTGCCGTCCGAGTGCGGCGTGTGGATATGGAAGTCGCCTCGCAGCACGTGAAAAACGGCCCCCTCGGCGGCAGGTGCGCCTGGGGGGTCCACGACGGTCGGAAACGGCGCTTCCTGGCGCGTGGCGATCGGCGGCTCGGCCGCCACCGGCGGGACGGTCAGGATTGCAAGGACCACGGTCAACAGTGCCACGACTTTCATGGTTTGAGTCTCCTCGTTTGTTGGTTGGAAGGTCTT
>PWXP01000300.1 GCA_003561895.1 Planctomycetaceae bacterium
CCTCGCTGGGAAGCTCCGGCGAGAAGGGGTTCCATTTCAGTCCCCATCGGGGCTGGTAATAGTGGCCCGCGTGCAGGCGGCCTCCACAGGGGCACCCGTTTTCCCGGGCGCTCCGGGTGAAATCCCGGTCGATATCCAAAAGAAACTGCCAGAAGGCCACATCGCGAAGCAAATGAGCATGCATACTTGGAGTACTCCGAATTTCTGGTCCACTATCCGGAGTACGCCCCTCGGAGGCCTCGATCAAGCAATCAGGCTCTCCGCGGGGATTTGTTTTGAAAACATCAGAGAAGTTGGTCGGGATGTGCCGATTGTCCCGCTCGTACCGTGCGCGCCCTCAGGAGCAGGTCCGCGCGCAAATCCCTGCCCAGGCGACACTTTTCGTCGCGTAAGGTATCGGGGAGGCCGCTTGGCGAACCTATCCCGGTAACCGCCCAGAATTCGGACACCAAATTCAAATTCGGGGGACACAATCAAATTCGGGGGACACAATCAAATTCGGGGGACCCAATACCTATCTGCCTTACCTATCTGCCTTGACCAGTGAGATTCCCGCGTGTTAGAATACATCCGTTTGCCGTTCTTCTGGGGTACTTGGCGTCTCAGGCCCGTGAACGGCTACCAAATCGCTAACAATTAAGGAGTGCCACTGATGATTGAACGAAGATTGACGCGAAGGGGGTTCTGCGGGACGGCGGCGGCCGCGCTGGCCGCGCCGACCGTGATTTCTTCCAGCGCGCTGGGGCTGGCCCAACAGCCGGCGGCCAGCGAGCGAATCGTGATGGGCCTGATCGGCTGCGGCGACCGCGGGAGGGGCGTGATCGGTGCGCTAGCGGGCCAGGGCGCCCAGATCGTGGCCGGCGCCGACGCGTACAAGGACCGCCGCGACGCGATCGCCAAGCGGTTCAACGGCACGGCCTACGCCGATTTCCGCGAACTGCTCGCGCGCGACGACATCGACGCCGTCCTGGTTGCCTCGATCGAGCACTGGCATGCGGCGATGTGCATCGAGGCTCTGCGGCGCGGCAAGGACGTCTTCTGCGAGAAGCCGATGACGCAGACCGTCGAGCAGACGAAGGCCGTCCGCGACGCCGTCGACCGCTACGAGCGCGTTTTCCAGATGGGTACGCAGCAGCGCAGCGACGCCCGCTTTCGGTTCGCCTGCGAACTGGTGCGCAACGGCTACATCGGCGACGTGAAGAGCGTTTTCGCCGAGCCGGGCGGAACGTCGCGCCACTGCAACTTGCCGGCCGAGCGGGTCCCGCGCCAGTTGGACTGGAACGCATGGCTCGGTCCGGCGCCCTGGGCCCCCTACAACCGGCGCCGCTGCGTGCGGCTGTTCGACTGGTGGAATTGGCGCGACTATTCGGGCGGACTGATGACCGACCGCGGCGCGCACGACTTCGACATCGTCCAGTGGGGGCTAGGCATGGACGGTACCGGCCCGGTCGAGGTCTTCCCGCCCGACGGCAAGGACTTCACGATGCTCACCTACCGCTACGCCAACGGCACGATCCTGGAATCCAGCGACGGCGGCTGGCGCAGTAGTTCGCGCCGCATGGCGCTGGTCACCTTCAAGGGAACCAAGGGCGAGGTGAGCGTCTGGCGCGGCGGCATCGAGACGAAGCCCGCCTCGCTGGCCCAGGTGAAGATCGGGCCGAACGAAATCCGGCTTTACGAGAGCAACAACCATCAGCGGAACTTCCTCGATTGCGTGCGCTCGCGCGAGCGGCCCATCTGCGACGCCGTCACGGCCGCCAGCACGATGCAGGTCTGCCACGTCGGCAACATCGCGCTGTGGGAGAACCGCCCGCTGAAATGGGACCCGGCGAAGGAAGTATTTCCCGGCGACGACGGAGCGACCCGCCACACGGAACGCGCGCTGCGCGAGCCCTGGAGGCTGTAGGAGATAGGCTGTAGGAGATAGGCTGTAGGAGATAGGCTGTAGGAGATAGGCTGTAGGAGATAGGCTGTAGGAGATAGGCTGTAGGAGATAGGACAGGGTTCAGGGTTGAGATCGGAGTTTTCAATCGGCGCGATCCTGGAGCCTGACTGCCGCAACGCTGACAACCGACAGCCAAGAACCGAAAATCAACCAACCACTCACGGTTTGTTCACCACGAAAGAGAGGACGAGATGTTTCATCGAACGAGCACGATGGTTGCCCTGCTTGTGGCGGCCTTGGTGATGGGAGCGGCCCTGCCCGCGGCGATGGCCGACGAGGCGCTGGACAAGGCCTTCGAGACGCTGGAGACGTTCGACTGGGGACATGACCGGAACCAGTTGAATCCGATCGACGACGCGGTGGTAGCCGCACACGACGACGCGGCCGCGAAGAAGGCCCTTGAGACGCGGCTGGCGGCCGTGCTCGACACCGGCGCGCCGCACGCCGCGAAGGACTTCGCCTGCCGGAAGCTGAGCCTGATCGGCACGGCCGAGTCGGTTCCGACGCTGGCGAAGCTGCTCGGCGACGAGAAGCTTTCGCATATGGGCCGGTACGCCCTGGAACGCATCCCCGCCGACGAGGCAAGCAAGGCGCTGCGCGATGCGCTGCCGAACGTCGGCGTGATCAACTCGATCGGCGTCCGCCGCGACGCCGCTGCCACGTCGGCGTTGGTCGCCCTGCTGGGCGATAGCGACCAGCAGGTGGCCGGCGCGGCTGCCGCAGCCCTGGGCTCGATCGGAAATCCCGAGGCCGCCAAGGCGCTGGGCGCTTTCCAGGCGAAGGCCCCCGACGCCCTGAAGCTGGTCGCCACCGACGCCTACCTGGTCTGTGCCGGGCAGCTCCTGGCCGACGGCCGCCGTGCCGACGCCATCGTCATTTACAAGAGCCTCAGCGGCGAGGATCAACCGCGGCATGTGCGCACGGCGGCCATGCGCGGCATGCTCGCCGCCGCCAGCGCCGGCAACTGACGACCGAACGCCTTGGCGGCCACCGCCGCGGCATGGTGGTACCTTCTTCGTGGCGAGAGCCGTGCTAAAGACGTTGAAGGTACCACTTTATTTTCCCCCGGGCTACTCCGGGCCACCGGGGGGCAAGTTCACGCCAAACCCCGGAAATTC
>PWXP01000297.1 GCA_003561895.1 Planctomycetaceae bacterium
GCGGTGTAAAACAATAAACTACCGGGAACTTCAAGCGTGGGATAGGCTTCCAGCCTGTCTTTTCCGGCGACAGGCTGGAAGCCTATCCCACGCAATTCGGTAGGTTATTGGGTTACGACGGGTTACCTGCCGTTTTGGTTTCCCGGCCGATCGTCCGGTTCTGGATCGCTGAAGTTCGCTCTCCAGCGCCTCGACCCTTTCGAGGAGGTCGAGGACCAGGCCGAGCGACGAGACGCCGATTCCCAGATGGCGGCGAAGGCGGACCCCTCGAGCCAACCGGGGAAGTTCGCCCACGGGAAAGTACAAAGTCCCCTCGCGATCGGTATGCGACTCGATCACCGCGAACAATGCAAACCGGCGCAATACGAAACGATCGATCCCGGTCAGGTTCGACAGTTCCGCCAACGTCAGGCTGGGCTCGCCGCGCGCGGCGCCCGGCCGGTGGGGCACGGCGTGAATCACACCAGCGCCGCCGCGCTCCGCGCGGCGACGCCGGTGCTCCGGATCAACAGCAAGTCGCCCTACTGCTTCACCTCGATCCTGCGCGTCCGCTGGCTTTCGGTTTCCTGCATGTCGATGTGCAGCACCCCATCCTCCAGTTTGGCCTCGACCGACTCCGGGTCGATCGCGCTGGGCAAGCGGAAGGACCGCTGCACGCGGGTAAACTGGCGTTCTTGCAGGTGAGGACGGCCTTTCGGCGGCTCGCTCGAACGCTCGGCCTCGATCGACAGCATGTCGTTGGTCACCGAGATGTTGATTTCGTCGCTCTTGAAACCCGGCATCTCGGCATCGACGATGAGGTGGCCGTCCTCCTCGCGGATGTCGACGGGATAGCCCTCGCCGCCCCTTTCCAGAGGCAGGTCCTCGAACATCCGCTCCATCATCCGTTCGAACGTGTCGAACGGCTCAGTCCGCCGCGCCATGGGGCGGGGTCGGAATAGCGTCGGTAGTGCCATGAGCATACTTTCACGGGGTCCGGCTAAGGTTTCATGGGGCGGGTCCGCACGGGCCGGATTCCGTACGGTTCGCTCCGATCACTGGTCCGTCGTCCCGGCCAGGGTTCGTCCTTGGAACATCGCTTCTCGGAAGGCGCCTCACACGGCGATCCTGAGGTTTTCTCGCACGTCGACCACGCCGGGGGTGCGCCACGCCGTATCTCGGGCGGCCCGGCGGGCGGCCAGGTTCGGCACCGATCCGCTGAGCGTGACCACACCGTTTACCACGCGGACGTCGACCGTCTCGGCGTCGACCAGCGAATTGCGTTTCACTAGACGCTCACGTTCAAATTGTCGCGCACGTCCACTGCGCCGGCCGTGCGCAAGGCGATGTCGCGGGCTGCACGGCGGGCGGCTATGTTCGGCACTGAGCCCTCCAGCGTGATCACGCCGTTAGCCACGCGGACGTCGACGCGCTCCGAATCGACCAGGGCGTTGCGTTTCAAGGCATCGACCACGTCAGTCGCGATCGCCTCATCGGAGAAGGTGCGCGTCGGCACGACCGCCAGCCGGTTTTCCACCCGCCGAACCCCGGCCACGTCGGAGGCCGCCCGCTCGGCGTGCAGCTTCTTCCACAACGCGTCGACGGTCCCCTCCAGCGAAACCACCCCGTCGAACACGTCGATCGCAATGCGCGTGACGTCGATATTGGGGTTCCAGCGGAGCGTCCGGTCCACATTGTCCCACAATTCGGAATCGCTGGGCGTGTACACCGGCGGCCAACGCACGGTCAACTGGTCTTCGACACGGTCGACGCCGGGTATCAGTTCGCTGTCCTCAAGGGCGGCCGTCTTCGCCCAATAGCTGGGTACCTCCCCCCGCAACAACACCGTACCGTCGCGCACCTCCACGTCGACCGTCGCCGCGTTTACGCGGTCGTCCCAGACCAACTGGTCGACAACGTCTTGTTTGATTTCCTCTTCCAGGCGAGGCATGATCTTCCTCCTGGTCCGCTCGGGACCGTTACGGGAATTCCGGCAATTAGGTTGTAACCTGTCCGTCTGTGGTGCATGGCTGGGCAACAGCGTTGTTGCCCTCCGTCCCTTCTGAGTTGTGCAATCTGCATACCAAACGCTCGGGCAGCGGCACGGCAGGCGACGTGTTCCCTGCATAATCGCCCCCGCGTCCGTAGGCTTTCGCATGGCGGCATTGAAGAAAAGCCGGGCTCTCTCGTCGCTGATCTGGCGGAAATGGCCGTCGTATCAGCCGAGGCTGTCGGGCATTGCCGATTTACTCAGCAGACTACGTTCCCGGCCCCGTCCTTCTTGGGACACTTGACAGGCTGTCTGACCCATGCGACGCCTTGTCGCATCCGGCTCGGTCCCCGACCCTGAACCGGGAGAACAGGTCAGCAGGCCGGATGGTGCGCCGCAAGTGGCATCCCAATTGCACCGGTGGTAATTTCGACGTCGGATCGGACCGTTCGGTTGCCGGGCAAGGCGAGCGGCGGCCCATGGGACAAGCGGAAACTCGTATTGGCCGGCCGGAAAGGAAGAACAACATGGCTAAAGACATCAGCCCGAACAAACTCAACCAGCGCGATCGCCGTCGCATGGAAAATATCCGCGATCGGTTGCGGTCCCAGAACGTCGGCGAGGACGAAGCGACCCGCTTGGCGATCGAGCAGGTCGTGGAAGAGTCGCACTCCGGCAAGGGGGGCGGCGGCCATGCCGCGGGGGAGCCGCAAAAGCACGTTCAGCACGGTGGCGCGACCCGGACGGGAACCCGCTCCGGTGAGAGCAAACGGAAGGGGACGACATGACCCGGCGCGCCATGGCGGAACCGCGGAAGCTGCTTGCCGATGTTGGCCGAGATTGTCCGCGAACTTTCCCCTGCATAATGGGCATCTACACCGCGTAGTCCGGGTTCACGAAAAGGATGACGAACATGACGTGAGTTTGAAACCTTTCATCGGAACCCTGCGGGTAATCAAGCCCGTCCGGTAGAGCTGAGCCGGCAACCGGAAGCGAGTCTTGCGTGGTTGGGTAACCCATCCTGCGAAGCGTAGACAGCCAGTGCTGAAGCTGTGTGATTGAGCCTCGAAAGTTGCAATGCGGGAGC
>PWXP01000536.1 GCA_003561895.1 Planctomycetaceae bacterium
CGGCGGGAACTCCCCGAATCGCTCCTTGTAAGCGTGCAGGGCCATTTCGAGCTGCTTCAGTTCCATGGCGTGGGCGGCCTTGCGGACCGTGCCCCGTACGCGGACGGCGGCGGCGGTAACCAAGCCGGCCAAAATTCCAATGATTACCACCACGGTAAGCAATTCAATGAGTGTAAATGCGCGACGGTCTCGGGGTGAAGGGTGAGTGACAAGCATGTGCTTTTCTCCTACCGGTTGGCGTGAGCGTGCCCTTCCGGCCCGCGCCGGCGGCGGCCGAACGGCCGCCATCTTCTCGTTATTATTGCCGATCAGGCTGCCGGATGCAAGGGGGTGGACGGCGAAGTTCGCAATCGAAACCACAGGGGGGAAATGGCTCTTCCCGGGCCCATTGCCTCGCTTCTCCCCTCATCCTCCTTTCGCCGCCGCGGCATTCACCCTTGCATGCGGCGGGCCACTTCGTCGAGGACCTCCGTAACTCGTTGGAGGGCGCCCAACGAGGCATCGGCGCCGTATACCCTCGCCGGGATGTCGTCCGGCAGCCCATTGGGGTAGCGCGTGGGAATGTAATACGAATCGAGGATAGCCCAAGAGTCGACCCATCGGACCAGGGAACCATCGAATTCGGCGGCGCGCACGCTCAGTTGACGCACCGAGTGGCCGAGGACGATCTCCTCGCCCTGGGCGTACAGGAACGCCTTCAGCGCCTTCTCCGCCGCCTGTTGTGCCAGGAAGCACACGAGGTAGTACGCGCCGTCGGCGTGGAGCCGCTTGGCCCAGCCCAGGTCGGTCTGGGCTTGCTCGAGCCACCGCCGACCTTCATGCGCCGGGTCGTTTCTCATGGAGGACCATCCCTTCCGCCAGGGCCTTCCGCATGAACGGCCGGTCCGCCAAACGTGCCATTTCGTCGGGCGTGTAGACCAGCAGGTCGAGCCCGCAACACGCCCGCAGCCTCTCGGCGAGCCGACCGCACCGTTCCACGAAGCCGGCATTGGAACGCATGACGACCAGCAGGTCAATATCGGTCAACAGGTCGCGGCGTCCGCGGGCGGCCGAGCCGAACAGCACCACCTTGAGCACTTCGGGCATGGCGGCCAGTTGGCCGGTGAGCGACCGCAGGTCTTCTTCGAGCGCCCGGGCATGCGCCGCCCGGCAGCGGGCCAGGTCGTGGGCGGGGGGCGCGTTGCCCATGGCGTCCTCAAGCGGCTTCCTGGGCCGGGGAGGCATCGTCCGGCGCCGGTTCCGATGCGCCGCTGCGCTGGTAGAGCCATTGGCGGATGTGGCGGGCCACGTCGAGCAGGTGCATGTCGGCGTCCTGCCGCCGGTCGCCTTGCGTCTCCAGCATGACCTTGACCATGGCCGGCCAGGTGTCGTAGCCGGCCAGGGCCATTTGAGCCCGGCTCAAGTCGTAACGCCCCAACAGGGCGTGCTCGCCCAACTGGTACCAGTACAGCACCTGAACCCGCCGGCCTTCGCGCTGCCAGGTGGATATTTCCACACGGACGTCCGGGAGCCCCTCGACGTGCAGCGTGTGCGTTTCCCCGCCGCGCTGTTCCCATCCGGCGGCGCGGTAGCACCGGGCCGGCAAGTGCACCCCGATGGCCTCGTTGAAGTCGGTGAACAGGGCGGTGTGGGCGGAAACGGCGTGCCCCCGGCGGTTCGTGTACACGCGGTCGGCCACCACGTCGGCTCCAATCCTGACGAACAGGCGCGGGTCCAACTCGGAAGCTTCGCCTTTCCAGCCGTCGAACTGCAGCGGTAGTTCCTCGAGGCTCCAATCGGGCAGCGCCACGTCTGTCGATTGCAGCATGGCTCCCACCTGGTAGTTAACCAGTTGCACAAGACCGAGGATGCCGACGACGATCGCCAGCCGGGCTGGGATTCCCAATTGGACGGACATGTTCGAACTCCGAGGTGGAGGGTAAGGTTTCAAGGGGCGCCGTCCCCGGCCACCGCGGCGGGACGTCTTGCTGCATGCCCTCTATTGCTCTTTGCCGGCCGGTGGCCTAGCCGGCTGGGTGTCTTTTGGGTTCTTGCTCGAGCCGTTGGCGCGCTGCGGTTCATTGGCGCCGGGCAGGCCCGTCGCCAGCGTCGCGGCGGCCGGGGCTCGAGTGGTCCGGGCGGCGGCGCGCTGCCGGCCCTGCCCGCCCGCCACCACCGGTCCGGTCTCGGGCGGTTCAATGACCAGGTGCGAGATCAGCCACAATTCCCCCGACAGCATGGCGATGGCCACGGGCATCATCATTAGTCCGGCGAAGTCGTGGAACACCTTATCGGCCAATTCGGTGCTCACCAAGTCGTGCAGCACGGCCGTAATGGTAATGCGGAACACGTTGGCCGCGATGGCGATGGGCACGGCGCTGAGCACCACGACCACCTTCTCCCACCAGGGCTGCTTCAGGACAAACGCGGCGCCAATGCAGACGGCGAAGAAGAGCATCATCATCCGCAGCCCGCTGCACGCCTCCACCACGCCAAGCTGCCCTTCGGTCAGGTGGATGATGTTGCCCTGAGCGGTGGCGGGAATGCCCAGCGTTTGGATGATGAACACGCTGCTGATCGTCCCGATCCGCTGAAGCGGCTCGCGGAGCCAGATGGACATTTCCTCGGGCAAGGGAAGCATGAAGATCAAGAACGCAATGGCCGGCCACGACCAGTGCAATGCCCGCCAACCGCCCACAAACAGGGCAACCCCCGCCAGGAAGGGGATAATGGACAGTCGCACGGGCAAGGCGAAAGGAAAGTAGGTGCTGGCCAGCACCCAAGAGCCGAAGACGGCCAGGAAGGCCATTCCCCACCAACTCCCCACCTGCGGCCACGGCTTCACCATGTTGCGCCGCGACCAGAGCAGCACGGCGGAGAACACGGGTACGAAGAAGCCGTGGCCGTAGTCGGGCATGGTCCACCAGATGTGGGCCAACCCGCGCAGCGTCGGCCCATACACCCACAGGAAGGCGGCCGTCACCACAAGCCAGCCGGCCAGCACGACCGGCCGGGCCCGCATGCTCTTCAGTTCGTTGCGAAGTTCCGTGAAGTCCATGATGCCAAACGATCAGGC
>PWXP01000136.1 GCA_003561895.1 Planctomycetaceae bacterium
CGACACGGCCGGAGAAGGTCGAAGCCAAAACACTCCAGTCGTACTACCCGAAAGGGCGTAAGCTCCAAAGTGAAGCGTACCTTCAGGTCGAGGGGACCGGGTCGAATGAAGAATGGTTCTTGAAGACGAATGCTCGGTTCCTCTACAACTATCGCGTGACTGTGGAGACGGTTGTCGAGCAGAATGATGGCACCGTGCTCGTCTTCCAGCAGCGATTTCCCGAGGTGGTGCAAGAGCGGGCTTCGTGGGACTCAACAGTCCGGGTGGGACGTATCCCGCCACTTGTCAGGGCCCCATTTGAGGCGTTGGAACGAGAGGTGCTTAAGAGGTTCCCGGTCTATGTGTTGATTCGTGGTGGCATCCGGATTGCGTCGTTAATCGACCCGCAGGCGGAGCGGCTACTCACGGGGCTTCGCGATCGGCTGAAGGCCGCGGGCCTCGTGGACGAGGAGAAAATGGAATTGGCCTTTCAGATTGAAAAGCTTCAGGGGACCACTTTGCGGCTACGGTATGTTTCGGGCCTCGGGGTGACGCAAGTCGAGATATTACAAGGCCTCGAAGGCATGTTTTCCGATACCGATTTGCACCGAATAGCGCATGGCAGCTCGCTGTTGATGGATTACTTCATTGCCCCTGACTTGGCCAATCACATGGAGGGCGAGGAATGGGAGGTGGATGCATCGGACGTCGCTTCACTGATAAATCTCTACGACGCGGAGGTCAGCGGCAAGCTCGAGCTTCGACTTGACGGTCGCGATGACAGGGAGACAACGCTACGTATCGTTGGTGGCCAGGTAGTCGCTCGTGGCGAAGGGCGACAGTCGGTTACGCTCAAGGACCCGTCGGGTACGGTACAATACGACCACCGGAACTTGTTCGTGCGCGATGCTGAGGCGCAATGGGAGGCCGATACGTTTTTCGAATCTGAACGCCACTTGCTGTTTGGAACAAAACGTGTTGCAAATCTGCAGATGAAGACCGTTTACCGGGCCCGTCGGGTTGACGATGCGAAACCGGCGAGTGATGTGAAGGAAGCCGTCGCCGACGACAGCTCTGCACTCTGACCCTGAGGGAAACGCATGGACCAGTCTTGGCTCGCCTGCCCGAACTGTTTGACCCTGGCCGCACCGGCGGAATGTTGCAAGAAGTGCAGCCAGCCTTTGGCGTGGATCCAGCGTCTGGGCGGGGAATTGGAGGCGTCGCTTACCGAGGGCGAAAACCCGGGCTGGACACCGGAGCTGCGTTTGTATGTCGGCGATGGCGAGGCGAAAATCCCAGTCCTGCGGAGCGAACCGGGCCCTTTCGATTTGGCCCTGGGTGCTGAAGCGAATGCCAAGTGCCGCTGGGACGGACCCGCGCACACGCTGAGCGTGGAGTGGACCGGTCAGACGAAACGCTGTCCCCTGCCGGGAACGCTGCAACTAGACGGGTTTCGCATCCAGGCGAGCCTTTACGCAACTCGAGCGCCGCACGAAGAGCCTCTGCCCATTCAGATTTTTGGTGCCGCCATCGTGCCCGACATGCAACCGAAGACGACCGGGGCCTTGGCAGGCAACGACATTTCATTGCGCGGGCCGGGGATCGCCGGCAAGCATTTTCTGATCGTTCGCGGGCCGACGACTACCGGCCCTGACAATGGCTTTTGGATCATCGATCTCGGTGGGCAATCAGGCACGTTCGTCAATCGCGGGCAAGTGTTGTGCCGCCGCTTGGAGGCTGACGACCTGGTGCAAGCCGGCGGGTATGCGTGGACCTTTGCTCAGTCGCAGCGGATGTTGGTACCCGTCGACCAGATTGATGGGGCCGAGTTGGAACTGAAGGAACTGGCGGTCGGCCGTCGCCTTGGGCCCGTCTCGCTGACCATCAAGAAGGGGGAGTTCGTCGCCGTCGTCGGAGAAAGCGGTTCGGGCAAGTCGACGCTGGTCAAGGCGATTCTCGGAACGCCCGGCTGCCGTGGCCATGGGGTAGTTTACGCCGAGGGGCGCGATACTCGAGGGGACTTGGCGTGGTTTCGGAGCATTACCGGCTACCTTTCTCAGGATTCCGCCGTGCATCCGGACCTTCTGGGGCGGCAGGTGCTGGATTTCAGTGCCCGGCTTCGCGGTAAGCCGGCCGCTGATGACGCCATCAGTCAGACACTTCGGCAGGTCGATCTCCGGCCCGATACGGCATTTCCTAACGAGTTGAGCGGCGGACAGCGAAAACGGCTCCAGACAGCGGCCGAATTGATCGTCGAGCCGGGTGTCTTTCTCCTCGACGAGCCGGCTAGCGGGTTGGACCCCCGCCGCGAACGGGACTTATTGAAGCTGTTGCGTAATCTCAGTCATCGTGGTTGCACGGTCGTCGTCGTTACCCACGGCCTGAAACGACTAGACATGTTTGATCGCGTGTTATACATCGTGAAGGGACGCATTGAGTTCGATGGTAGTCCGGAACAATTGAGAGCCAGAATTCCCTCGGGCGACTTCGACGATCTGGGCAGCGCGTGCTTCGAAGACGGCACACCCGCGGATCCTCCGAAGCGGCGGCGGCAGCGCGGTTCCAGGGCTGCAAGACGCCCCGCATCATGGCTGAAAGAGTCGTCCAGGCAATTCTTGCTTCTTCTCGGGCGCGACCTGGCACGCTTGCGGAACCGCGCTTCTCGACGCCTTCTTCCTCTTATGCTGATCCCCCTGGCGTTCGCCGTATCGGTCGCGCTTGCAGCTCCACCGAATGCTCCCGCCATCTTAGGGTTCCTGACGTTGATGTCGGTCATTTGGCTTAGTGCCAGCGGCAGCCTGCTAACCATCGCCGACGAGCGGGAAATCGTCGATCACGAACGCCTCTTGTTCCTTGGCGTGTCGCCTTACATCGCCTCCAAGGCCATATTCTTCGGTGTGCTGTCGGCGGTTCAGACGGCGTGGTTCTTCTTACCGCTCATTCTATTGCGGTCGCTATCCGGTCGCCCGCAGGATACGTTCTACGAACCAGCGTGGGTCCTGCTCCACTTGATCCTTGTGGGTTGGGCGGCTACCGGGCTCGGTCTAGGAATTTCGGCGGCGGTCGGGCGTA
>PWXP01000332.1 GCA_003561895.1 Planctomycetaceae bacterium
AGTACCCCCTGTAGGACTCGAACCTACAACCCTCTGATTAAGAGTCAGATGCTCTGCCGGTTGAGCTAAGGGGGTGCGCGGGTGGTGAATGTACTCTCGTTACTGTATTATCCTACCATCGTCGCCATTGGGAACAAGGGGGACGGGAAGTTTTTCGGCTCTACGGTTTCTGGGCGCAGACTGCTTTGCCGGGGGACGGCACAGCGGCGTGTGCCTACTACATTGGCGCGGCCTGCACCTAGAAACGGTAGAGCCGGTTTTTCGCCCGGGCGGGCCAATACTAAGCCGAGCCCCTCATCCCTGCGGCTCCATGCCAAGCTGGTGCATCTTGCGGTACAGGTTCGAGCGGTGCAACCCCAGGTGTTCGGCGGCCCGGCTCATGTTGCCCCCGGCCAACTCGATCGCCTGCCGGATGTAATCCGTCTGGAACCGGATGGTGGCCTCGGCCAGCGGCAGGTTGGGGTCCATCGCCCCATCGTCGCCGCTGCGGGGCGAGAGGGTGAACGCCAGGTCGTCGACGTCGATCCGGTTGCCGGTCGAAAGGTAGGCGATCCGCTCCATCAAGTTGCGCAACTCGCGCACGTTGCCGGGCCAGGAGTGGTGTTCCAGCCGCGCCCGGGCCTCGGGGGTGAACTCGGGCATGGGACGGCGGGCGCGGCGGCAGAAGTCGGCCAGGAAGTGCTCGGCCAGCAGCATGATGTCGCCCCGCCGATCCCGTAGCGGCGGCAGTTCGATGGTCACCACGTTCAGGCGGAAGTACAGGTCCTCGCGGAACCGTTTCGCCCGCACCGTGTCGGCCAGGTTCTGATTCGTGGAGGCCAGCACGCGGGCATCGGTGTGGATCGGCCGCGAGCCCCCCACCCGAACGAGCGTCCGCTCCTCCAGCACGCGCAGCAGCTTGGCCTGCCCGCTGAGGCTCAGCTCGCCAATCTCGTCGAGCAGCAGGGTGCCGCCGCTGGCCAGTTCGAACTTGCCGGGCCGGGCCTCGTGGGCGTCGGTGAACGCGCCCTTCTCGTGCCCGAACAACTCGCTCTCGGCCAACTGGTCGGGAATGGCCGCGCAGTTGATGGCGATAAATGGTTGTCGGCGGCGGCGACTGCCGTAATGGATGGACCGGGCAACCACCTCCTTGCCGGTGCCATTCTCGCCCAGGATGAGTACGGCTAGGTCGGTATCGGCCACGCGGGCGACGATCGAGCGGAGGGCGTCGACGGCCGGGCTGCGGCCGATGAACTGCACGTCAGCCGCCGCCTGCTCGGTCATCTGCCGATTGGCCAGCAGGAGTTGTTCGCGGTCGCGGGTGTTCTCCAGGGCGACGGCGGCATGGGCGGCCAACTCGGTCAGGCCCGCCTCGTCGTCGGCGGGGAAACCGCCCGATTGTTTGTTCAGCAGTTCGAACACGCCAAACCAATCGCCGCGGGAGCTTCGCAGGGGGACGCCCAACAGGGTGCGCGTTCGGAAGCCCGTTCGCTCGTCGACCTTGCGGTCAACGGCGCCGGGCTCGCGCGCGGTGTCGACCCGCACCGGGCACCCTGTTTGCAGCACACGGCCTACCACGCCGCGGTCGTCGGGTACGCGCAGCTCGCCGCCCTCCACGCCGAGGGCCGGACGGCCGACCAGTTCCCCGCTGGAGCGATCCCAAAGAAAGATGCTCGCCCGCTCGGCTCCGAACAGCTCCGTGGCGGCTTGGGCCATTTGCTCCAGCAGCGGACCCAGTTCGCGGGTCTGGTTCCACTGATTGGCGATTTCGAGCACCGTTTCGAGCCGGCGGATGCGGCTTCGACCGGCTGCGCGCTGCCGGATGGCCGCCAGCGCGTCGTACAGCACGGGGGCCAGGGCCGCGATGGTTGCCAGGGCATGGTCGGCGTCGGCGGGCCGGGCCGAGCGGGCGGCCAGCACTTGCCCGCCGGCAGCGCGGGGGTCGAGCGGCGCGGCCGCCCAGGCCCCGGCGGTCGCCCCCTTTTCGGCGTCGAGCACCTCGGCGAACAGGTCCCAGGGCAGGTTGCCGGGGTCGCCGGAGGCGGCCGTGCGTTGCCAGGCGCCCTCGGCGGCGGCGACCACCACAACCGCGTCGGCCCGGGCGGCCCGAGCCACCCGTGGCAACGCCGCGTCCCATAGGCCCGCCGGTGCTTCGATATGGGCGGCATGCCACAGGATGACGGTGGCCTCCGGCGCCAAAGAGGCGTGTTGCTTGCAGAAGTCGTCGATCGCAGGCAGGGGCCTGCTTGGGCTAAGCGTCGCGTCGGAATGCACCATATCGAGTACCAGATGCTGGCGAGATGAAGTCGAAATGACGGCACTCGCTCTCGGTATTGTAGCAAACTCGCACTGGGCTGCCAAAGTGGGGGTTTGCCTGTGGGCGCCGGTTGTCGGCCAATCGCCCAGCTCGCAGTGCTGCCCACGGGAGGGAGTGGCTTACGCCATGTACCAGGCTCGCGACCCGGCCACGTTGACGCGCAGGAACGGCTCCGAAGCTGGGGGCGGGCAATTGACAAATTGGGTGGCGCCCGGGGTACGTTGAGCCCCACCGGCGTGCCCGACTCGCGCAGCGCGGTCCCTGGACCCCAATGAGTGTAGTATAGGTTCGCGCCCGAAGGAACCACCGCGGCGCACCCCGATAACGGGCTGTATAAAGACCTGTCCTGCAGGGAGTTTGGCGGCACCGACATTCTGGCGTGGTTTCCCGCACGTCGCCGCCGGTATAAAATAGCGCACCAGTAGCGGGCCGGGCGCGGTGCCCGGCCCTGGTGAATCGTTGCTCTGCTCAGTTAGGAGAACCATGATGCAAGGTCCCAGGTCGTTGTTTGGTAAAGGTTTGTGCGCTGGTCTTTTCGTGGCGATGGCGGGCTTGCTGGCCCTCGGCGGCGCGCCCGCGGCAGCCGATGAGCCGGCAGGCCCGCTCGCCGGTAAACATATCGCCTTTCTCATAGGCGAAGGTGTCCAGGACGCCGAGGCGCTCGTGCCGCTCGGCTACGTGGTCAACCGCGGCGCGAAGGTGACCGTCGTAGGCGCCTCTCCCGGCCTCGTCACGGCGTACAACAGCGA
>PWXP01000195.1 GCA_003561895.1 Planctomycetaceae bacterium
AGGCAATAATGCTTGAGGCATGGTGGTACCTTCTTCGTGGCGAGAGCCGTGTTTGAAGCGTTGAAGGTACCACTTTATTTTCCCCCGGGCTACTCCGGGCCACCGGGGGGCAAGTTCACGCTAAACCCCGGAAATTCAAGCGAATATCGCCCAAGCTGCTATCGGCGCCGAAGGCCAGAGATCAGGAGGCCTGAACATCGGTGCTGGATATTTTCGGTGACGGAGTTCGGGCGGGTGCGCCATGGGAAACGTTTCTCATGATCGTCTACCACCATGGTACGACGAATCGGGCGCCCGGGGAAGCCGCTTACACCAACACGCGCTCGCCGAACGCGGCGACCTCCAGCCGCACTAGTTGGGCGCTCAATTCCCGGGGACTCTGTGGCCGGCGCAGCGGATCCTTCGACAGCAGGCGACGTACCAGACCGGTAACCTCGTCCGGCAGGTGCGGGGCCAGCCGTTTCAAGTCCGGCGGCGCGGCCTCTTGGTGTTGCGCGATCCATTCAGCCGGGTTCTGACCCGAGAAAGGCAGGGTCCCGCCCAGCGCCTCGAACAGAACCACGCCCAGGCTGTAGAAGTCGCTCCGAATGTCGGCACGAACTCGGGACGTGAGGACTTCGGGCGCCAGGTAGGCGCAGGTACCTGCCACCATCCGGTCGGTCACCGACACCTCCTCACGGCGGCGGCGCGCGAATCCCAAGTCGAGCAGCGTTGCGTGCCCGGCGGCGGAAATCATGATGTTTTCCGGCTTGACGTCGCCGTGCATCCATCCCAGCCGATCGAGGATGTCGAGCGCCTCGGCCATCTGCCGGGCCATCCAAAGAACTTCGGGCAATTCCAGCAGGTCGCCCTCTTCCAGGCGGCCGGCCAGCGTCACGCCGTCCAGCCAGGGCATGACTAGGTATCGTGGGACCTCGCGCACCCGGACGGCAAGCACCGAAACCAAGTGCGGGTGTGAAATTCGCCGACCCAACTGCGCCTCCCGAGCCAGCAACGCGACCGCCTGGGGATCATGTTCCCACTCGGGGCGCAGGACCTTCACGGCATAGGCGGCGGGCCGGTCGGGGCTGCCGTCCGTGGGGCGCGCCCGGTACACGCGTGCAAGCTGCCCCTCGGACACCTGCTCGACCAACTCCCATCCCCCCAAACGCAACGGAAGTCGCGGCGTATTCCGGGCGCGCGAGCCGCGGGCGGCCGACACCTGGGAATCGATCCGGGTCATGCGTGGAAATGCGGGAATAGAACGAACGCAGATTGGGTCCAGTTCGAGGGCCGGACGCGGCAGGGGTGTCGCTAAGCGTTCACCGTGGCATGCCGTGAGGGCACCTGCGGTGGCCGGGCCTCTTTCTTTGAAATCGGTATTCCGTCAGTCGGAGTTAAGGCAGAGCAAGCATTACCGTCCCTTGAGGGCCCGGCCGGCCCGGTGGAAACCCCACGCCGTGCCGCTGTTACCAGCCCGCAGTGGGGGGGCCGGCCCTTGCCCGCAGGGTATTCCCACGGTGCCTGCGGGCACGGAGTTGCGAGTCGGTTCCGGCATCCCCGGCGCCAAGACGGCCGTTCAATCGAATCCTTCGTAGGGTTGATGGGCGAGGTTTTCGAAGCGGGTGTATTTATCGAACCAAGCGAGTTCGACGTCGCCGGTGGGACCGTTCCGCTGCTTCGCGATGATCACCTCGCCCTTGCCGCGCGCGTCCTCGTCGTCGCGATTGTAGTACTCCTCGCGGTGGATAAACATCACCACGTCAGCGTCCTGCTCGATGGCGCCCGACTCGCGCAAGTGGCTCAGCCGTGGGCGGTGGCTCTCGCGGCCCAGTTCCGCCTGACGATTCAACTGGGCCAGGCACAGAATGGGGACCTCCAGTTCCCGAGCCAGGGCCTTCAAACGCCGAGCCATCTTGGCCACCTGCTCCTGGCGGGGGTTGCGCGGGTCGTCGGGGCTGATCAACTGCAAGTAGTCGATGACCAGGAACCCCAGGTTGCTCCGCCGCTTCAAACGCCGCGCGGTGGCCCCGATTTCGGTGACGGTCCGGGCGGCCGAATCGTCGATGTACAGGGGCGTCTTGCACAACTGGTTCGAAACGCGGACGAGCTGCTCCCGCTCGTTCCCGGAAAGGAAGCCGCTGCGGAACTTGCCGGCGTCGATGCGCCCCTGCGAACACAAGATGCGTTGGCCCAGCTCAAGCCGGGCCATTTCCAGGCTGACGAACAGGGTGGGAACGTTTTCGTGCATGGCCACGTGCTCGGCAATGTTCGTGGCCAGGGCCGTCTTGCCCATGCTCGGGCGCGCCGCCAGAATGATCAACTCCGAGCTGTGCATTCCGCCGGTCAACTTGTCGAGGTCGGTGAAGCCGGTGGGAACGCCCACGCCTTCGCTGCCGGCCATCCGGGCGTCGATGCGGGCGAACGCCTCGACCATCACGTCGTGGATGTTGGCCACCTGCGTGGTGGTGCGGCGGTCGTGCACGGCGAAGACCTTTTCTTCGGCCTGGTTGAGCGCTTCGCGGGGGTCGAGGGCCGGGTCCCAGGCGTCGCGGAGGATTTCCGTGCTGGTATGGATCAGCGCACGGAGCGTGGCCTTGTCGCGCACGATGTTCGCGTAGTACACGGCGTGGGCGGCCACCGGCACCGCGTTGATCACTTCCGCCAGGTAGGCGTTGCCGCCGACGGCCTCGAAATCGCCTTCCTGTTTCAACCGTTCCCGCAGCAGCATCACGTCGATCCGCCCGCCCGACTCGTGCATCGCCAGCATGTGCCGGTACAGCTTGGCGTTCGCCTCGGCGTAGAAGTCGTCGGCGTGGAGAACCAGCGCGACCTCGTCGCACAGTTCCGGGTCGATCAGCAGGCTCCCCAGCACGCCCTGCTCGGCCTCCAGGCTGTGCGGGGGCATCCGGTCGAGCAGTTCGGGGCTTACCCGGGTTGCGCCGTGGGCGCGTTCGATGCGGTGAACCGTAGCCATGACCTTCCGTGCTCCTTGCTCCGTGACGGGGAACCCTGCCGCGCAGGCCGTGGTAGGATGGGTATTCCTGCCCATCTGCCGAAGGCGGGCAGCATTACCATCCTACGAGTCTTTTACCGGCGGGCAGGAATACCCATCCTGCGTGATCGCCATACGGCTTGCGTCTACTCCGACTCGCCGGCCACCGCCGGCACGACCCAGATCTTCAAGTCGGCGTCGACCTCTTCGGCCAAGTGGATCGGAACCGTGTAAAGCCCAAGCTCCTTCAGCGGCCCCTTGAGCTTGACCTGTTCGGGCATCACGTTGATGTTCGCGCGTTGCAGGGCGGCGACGATTTCGGCGGCGCCGACGGACCCGTACAGGTGCCCCTCGTCGTTGGCGTTGGCTTCGATGGTAATGCTTTGCCGGGCGATTTCCTCGGCCCGGCGCTTCATCTCCGCCAGGCGCGCCTTTTTCACGGCCGCCAGCTTGGCCCGGTTCTTCTCCACCATGCGTTTGTGGTGCTCCGACGCGATGGTTGCCAAGCCCTGGGGGAGCAGGTAATTGTGGGCGTAGCCGGGCCGCACTTCGACCACGTCGCCCTGGCGCCCCAGGTTTTCGACCGAATGCACCAGGAGCAGTTCGATGCCGCCGTGCGGTCCTTTGCGCAGACGCTTGCTGCGGTGGGGGATTCGTTGTTTCGGGGAAGATGTTGTATTTGCCATGGAACACGCGCTGTTTCAAGGATCAGAAAGGGATATCGTCGCCGCCGGAGGGGTCCTGCGGCGCGGCTTCGTACGGGTCGGGTTCGGGGGCCGCTTCGCTATAGGCCGACTCGCGGGCGCCGCCGGTGCGGGCGCCGCCGGTGCGGGCGCTGCCCCCGCTTTCACCGCCGCCGCGCGAGCCGAGCATCTGCAAGCGCTCGCCCACCACTCGCAACTTCGATCGCTTCTCGCCCTCCCGGCTCTCCCACGTGTCGAACTTCAGGCGGCCTTCGATGAGCACCGGCCGGCCCTTGCTGAGGTACTCGCTGGCCACCTCGGCTGTCCGGGCCCAAAGGGTAACTTCGATAAACTGGGTCTCCTCGACCCATTCTCCGTTGGCGTTCTTGCGACGATCATTCACCGCCAGCCCGATCTCGGTCACCGGGGTGCCGCTGGCGATATAGCGGAGTTCGGGGTCGCGGGTCAGATTGCCCACCAGAATCACTCGGTTGTAGCTGGCCATTTTGGCTTTCTCCCTGGAACACGGGGGATGGCGGAAGGGGGACAGTCGCGTCTTCCGGCAGAGGCGGTTACCGGGCGCCTCCCGGCCGGAAAACGGGACGGCCCCCAGCCGCTCGTACGCTGAGGGGCTGGCGAAAGTTTCTGTGTAGGATGGACGTTCCTGTCCGTCTTCGGTCCAGCGGACACCGATGTCTATCCTACCGTGCGACGGACAGGCATGTCCATCCTACGGCGTCGTGGGTTCGTTGCTTTCTGGCGGTCGTCGGCGGTCGCCCAATTGTTTTCCAGGTTCTCCCCTGGGGCTAATCGCCCGAACCGGCGTCGGCGGCGCCCACCGGCGCTTCCGTCTCCTTACCTTTCTCTTTATCATCGTCTGCCGGCTGTTCGGCTTGGCCCTCCCCTTCGGCGGCCTGGGACCGGCCGGCGACGGCATGCTCGACCAGGGTGTCGACGATCCGCGGATCGACCTTCAGGAACAGGTTCCGCAGGACCATGTCGCTCAGTTCGCATTGGCGTTGGATTCCGGTCAGTCGCGATCCGTCGAGGCGGAAATACACTAGCCAGTAAGTGCCCTTTCGGTGCCCTTTGATGGGATACGCCAGGCGACGTTCTTCCCACAAACGACTGACCATGACCGACCCCCCGGCCTCTTCGATTATCTTGGCGATTTGGCCCGATACGGCCCCAGGGTCGCGACCGTACTGGTTCGAGTCGAGGATGAACATGCCCTCGTAGACGTTTTCAGCCAAAGTATTACTCCTTCTTGCGGCTGGGAATGAACTCAATTGTAGCGATTCATACAGGCGTCGATACCGTCGTGGGCCCACACGACCACGGCATCGGCGCCGTTTTGCACGGCTTGTTCGATCCGTTGACGTTCCTCCGGGGACATTCTACCGAGCACGTGGCCCACCGCCTCGCTCGGAACGGCGGGGCCTCCAATTCCGATCCGCAACCGGGGAAACTGGTCGGTGCCCAGGCGGCGAATGATGTCTTCCAGCCCCTTCTGCCCACCGGACGATCCCCCCCGGCGCGTCCGCAGTTTGGCCACCGGCAGGTTCAGGTCGTCGCAAATTACCAGTATATCGTCTTCCGGGATCTTGTAGAACGCGCGGGCGGCCTGAACGCTCAAACCGCTGCGGTTCATGTACGTGGTCGGGCTGAGCAACAGGGCCCGGACGCCCTCGAGGTCGGCGTCGAGCACTTCGCCGTGAAACTTCGCCTTGGGGGCTCCGGTACCGAATCGGCGTCCCAGTTCCGCCAGCACGGCGTAACCGACGTTGTGCCGGGTGCCTTGATATCGTTTTCCCGGATTGCCGAGCCCCACGACCAGCTTCATCGGATTTCCCCGTCGCGCAGCCGATTACCCCTCGCCCGACTCCTCCTCTCGTTTCTCGCCAATCACTTCGGGTTCCCCGGCCTCGGCTTCGGTCACTTCCTCTTCGGGCATTTCCACGGGCTCTGAGCATTGAACCACCACTTCCTCCGGCGGGGCCAGGGCTCTGGCCCCGGCAGGCAGTTCCAGGTCGGCTACCGTGATCGAGTCGCCCACCTTCAGGGTGTTCACCCCCACTTCGATATTCTCGGGCACCCCGGCAGCCGGGCAGACGATGCCCAATTCGTGTAGCAGTTGCTCAACGTTCCCCCCCTCGTGGACCCCTGGAGCTTCGCCGCGAAGTTCCAGGCCCACTTGCACCTCGACTTTTTCCTCGGCGGAGACGCGGGTGAAGTCGACGTGGAGGACCTCGGTGCCCCACGTATCCCACTGGACGTCGCGGATCAGCGCCGACTGCCGCACGCCCCCGGCCAGGTCGACCATTCGGGCGCCATGCCGCAGGACCGCCTCAAAGGCATCGGCGGCTACGCGGAGCGATACGGTCTCCTCGCCATGCCCATAGAGGACTGCGGGGATCGCGCCGGCCTTGCGCAATCGCCGATTCCGGCGTTTTCCGTGTTCCTCGCGAATCTGCACGATCAATTCTTCCGCCATCGAAACCCCTCGACGTTGTGGCAAGCCGCTCGCCCCCGGACGCCCCGCACGGGGGGCGGCCGCCGACGGCGATCATAAGTACTTTCCAGGTAACGCGTTACGTATTCGTGTCCCTTCTGCCCGGCTCCAACGACCCGCAAACCGCCACCGGGAGACCAATCCGAATCCTGTTATTCTCCCCTCATTCCCGGAAAATGCAAGCCCGCTGGCCATTTTTTTCGCTCTTCCGTTTCTAGGTGCAGGCCTCGCCAGTGTAGGAGGCACACGCCGCTGTGCCGTCCCGCGGAAAAGCAGTCTGCACTTAGAAACGGAAGAGCCTTTTTTTTTTCGCTAGTGAAACAGCCGGCTCACCGATTCGTTACGATGAATGCGCTTGATCGCCTCCCCCAAAACAGGGGCTACACTGAGGATCGTGATTCGGGAAGTGTCTTTCTCGGCCCCAAGGGGAATGGTATCGGTCAGGATCAGCCGTTCGATGGGCGCCCGCGTGAACCGATCCATGGCGGGAGGACATAGAATGCCGTGCGTGGCCGCCACGTAAATCGCCTCGGCGGCCCGCTGATGCATGACCTCCACCGCCCCGCAAATCGATCCGCCGGTGCTGATCATATCGTCGAAGATCAGGGCGGTCTTGCCCTCGACCGCCGCGCCGATGATGTGCTGCTGCCGCGTCTGCTCGGCGCTGGCGCGGCGCTTGTCGATGATGGCCAAGTGCCCACCCAGCCGATGGACGTGCGCCAGAGCCCTTTTGATGCTGCCTTCGTCGGGGCTGACAATCACCAGGTTGTCTGGGTCGAGGCCGAGGGTCTCGATATATTCGTCGATCACCGGCGCGGCGTACAGATGGTCGAGGGGGATGTCGAAAAAGCCTTGCACTTGGGCGGCGTGCAGGTCCATCGCCAGCACGCGGTCGGCGCCGGCGCGGTCGATGAGGTTCGCTACCAATTTGGCGGTGATGGGCACCCGGCCTTCGTCCTTTCGGTCCTGCCGCGCGTACCCGAAGTAGGGAATCACCGCGGTAATGCGCGCGGCGCTCGCCCGCTTGAAACTGTCGATCATAATCAACAATTCCATCAGGTTCTCGTTGACCGGGGGGCAGGTCGGCTGAATGAGGAACACGTCGCGCCCGCTCACGTCCTCGTCGATCTTGCAGGAGATCTCGCCGTCGGGGAAATTGTCCGTCAGCACCCGCCCCAGCGGCAACCCCAGGTACTCGCACACCTTACGGGCCAGGGCCGGATGGGCGCGACCGGAAAATATCTTCATGGAATTCATGGTTTCGGGCGCCGGCCGGGTCAGCGGCCGGCTTGCTTCAAAGGCCGGCAACCGTTCACGGGGACTGTCCCCTTCGGCCGGTAGGAGGGCCTGGTCCGTTTTTCGGCCATGGTCTTTCCATGACAATGGTCTTTCCATGACAATAGCGTCTGTTGGCCGAAAAATACACCCGTCCCCAGCCGGCCCGTCAACGGTTACAAAGTCCGGACGGTCTCCTTGGCGCCGCTCGGTCGGGTCGAGGCGCGGTCTCGCATCACCGCCTCGACCGCCGCTAAATCCTCCGGCGTGTTCACTCCAAGCCCCTCGCAGGGCTTCAGCACGTTCAACGCCCGAACGTCGACCTCCTGGTTGATCATCACGCCCGGGCAGTCCGTCAGGTAGTACTCTCGCTGCGCGTTATCATTGCGGAGGTTGTCCAGCGCAGGGAGCAGATACCGGGGATCGAACACGTAGTAGCTCATGTTGACCTCGCGAATGCGGCGCTGCTCCTCGGTGGCGTCCTTCTCCTCAACAATGCCGATAAACTCGCCCTCCGCGTTGCGGAGGATTCGGCCCAAGCCGGTCGGGTCGTCCTTGGTGACCGTTCCCAGGATGCAGCCGGCCGGCTCCCGATCGTACTCGGCCAACAGGGCGGCGATCGATTCGGGCTGCATCAAGGGGGCATCGCCGGCCACCACGACCACCGGTCGCGTCTGCGTTTCGATCCAATGCCGGCAGACCATCACGGCGTGCCCCGTTCCAAGCTGCTCGTGCTGGACGACGAACTCGAGGTCGGGCTGATCGGCCAGTCTCCGGCGAACGAGTTCGGCGCGGTGGCCCACCACCACCACAAGCCGGTTAAGCCCCCCCTTCCGCAGCGCCTCGAGCACGCAGTCGAGCATCGGTCGACCGTTCACCTCGACGAGCACTTTCGGCAACTCGGAGTTCATACGGGTCCCTTTGCCCGCGGCAAGTACGATGGCGAGGTTCTCAGCCATGAGCAGCATATATTGTGTGGGTTACGGTTACGGCGCGGCAGACTATGGCTACTGAAAGAGTAAACATTTCAGCCCGTCATTCGGGGATCTACAAAAAGGCCATTCTAGTTAATAGGCTCTTCCGTTTCCAGGTGCCAATTTGGCGCCAAAGCGTACGGTCGGTGGTTTCGGCTGTCTCAGCAGCCTTACTTCACCCACGCGCTCCACGCCGTTCCGCACCTAGAAACGGAAGGGCCCGTTTCTTGCGGACCCTTATCTTGCCAGGATTGAGCGGATCGGGCCAGCGGGGGTCTGCGGGCAATTGACAGGCCGGTACGGCCCCCTATAATCGTCCACTAGTCGCCAGCCCAGCCTCCTACGGCCGGAACAACCGGCCAACCCGCTCCATGCCAAAAATCGACCCCAACCTGCGATATCTGGAAGTGTGCGAAACGGCCGTGCGGGCGGCCGGCAAGGTGGTGCTCGATTGGGTCGACCGTTTCAGGCCTCGTCAGAAGCGGGCTCCCAACGACTTGGTCACCCAGGCCGATCTCGCCGCGCAGGAGACGATCACGCGGATCCTCCAGGAAGCTTTTCCCGACCACTTGGTCGTCGGCGAAGAGAGTCCGCCGGGGCACGACCCGGGCGCCGGCGAGGGCTTTCGCTGGATCATCGACCCGCTGGACGGCACGACGAACTTCGTGCACGGCGTGCCGCATTACGCCGTCTCTCTGGCGCTGGAGCGGCAGGGCGAGGTCCTTGTAGGCGCCGTCTTCGACCCGAACGCCGACGAGTGCTACACCGCCGTGCGGGGGCATGGTGCGGCGTTGGATGGGCAGCCGATCACCGTCAGCGAGGTCCGCGCATTGCCGGAAGCTCTGGCGGCGTTCGGCTTTCCCTACAATATCACCTCCCATTCCCCCGACCTGCGGCTGTTCCTCGAAACCGGGCCCCGATGCCAGTCGGTGCGGCGGACCGGCTCGGCCGCGCTGAACTTGAGCTACCTGGCCGCCGGCCGCTTCGACCTGTACTGGTCATACAGCACGCACGTATGGGACATTGCGGCGGGTGTCCTGCTGGTTACCGAGGCGGGTGGTGTGGTAACCGCGCCGGACGGCGGCCCGCTCCACCTCGACAGCGGCAGGTTCCTCGCCGCGGCCACGCCCGAACTCCACGCGCAACTGCTGGAACTTGCCGGGCGGGTGGGCGAATAGGAGAGCCTTCCCCTTGGGGTGCAGGAATGGGCTTGTCGTTGGAGTTCACGCTTTAGCGTGCGAACCCCGTATGGGCCAACTCCGGCACGCTGAAGCGTGAACTCCAACGACGTGGCGGGGTAGCCGCCGCAAGCCCGTTCCTGCATTCCCACCCTTGCCCCGCCGATGCCACGACGTAAAATTCCGCTGTGCAGACCATCTACCTCGACCACAATGCGACCACGCCCATCCACCCGGAAGTAGTGGAGGCGATCGCCCGCTGCCACGCGGCCGGCCATGCCAACCCGGCCAGCCAACATCGGCCGGGCCAGAGCGCGCGGCGCGTGCTCGAAGACGCCCGCGAGCAAGTGGCCGACCTGCTCGGGGCGAATCTCTCCCACCCCCAACCCGACCGCTTGGTGTTCACCAGCGGCGGAACCGAGTCGAATAATCTCGCGCTGCTGGGGATATGCCGGGCGGCAGGCCCGGCGGCCGGGCAAATCGTCATCTCGGCCATGGAGCATCCTAGCGTGATCGGGCCTGCCGAAGCCCTACTGGAGCCCGGCTGGCGACTCGACACCCTGAGCGTCGATCCGAACGGCGTGGTTCGAACCGGCCAGCTTACCGTCATGCTCGGCCCGAAAACCCGCCTGGTGAGCACCATGCTGGCCAACCACGAGACTGGTGTGCTGCAACCGGTTGGGGAGATGGCCGCCCAGTGTCAGAGGGTCGGCGTACCGATGCATACCGACGCCGTTCAGGTTGCCGGCAAGCTGCCGGTCAACTTCCGGGAATTGGCGGTCGGCGCGATGAGCGTGGCCGCGCACAAGTTCCGCGGCCCGCCCGGTATCGGCGCATTGCTGCTGCGCCACGACGTGACCGTGGCGCCCCTGATGTTCGGCGGCCACCAACACGAGGGGCTCCGGCCGGGTACCGAATCGGTCGCCTTGGCGGTGGGGATGGCCAAGGCGCTGGAAATCTGGCGGCGCGAAGCCGATGCCCACATCGGCCGGCTCACCGAGCTGCGCGAGCGGCTGGAAACGGAATTGCTGGCCGGCCGGCCCGACGTGGTCGTCCATGGCCGTGCGGCCGCGCGCCTGCCGCAGACGAGCAACATCGCGTTCCCCGGCCTCGACGGCCAAACGCTGCTGATGGCCCTTGACATGGCCGGCGTCGCCTGTTCGGTCGGCTCGGCGTGCAGCAGCGGTTCCACCGAACTTTCGCCCACACTCCAGGCCATGGGCCTGCCGAACCACCTGGTGCGCAGCTCGCTACGGTTCAGCGTGGGCGCCACGAATACCCTGGAAGAAATCGACGAGGCCGTGTGCCGCATTCTCCACGTTTGCCGGGAGATCGCCTGACGCCCTATTTGCCGGTGTGAGTCTTCGCGAAGGCCGGGGAACGGGCTTCGATGCTGCGCATCGCCTCGCGTTCGTAGACTTTTTCTCCGCACGCGGGACACTCGTAGAACTCGAGCTTCGGGACGGTATAGGTGCGGCCCTCCCACTGTCCGGTCCAGTCGCGCTTCACGCGCCGAATGGTATCGCTGCCGCAAGTGGGGCAAAGGGTAATCTGCATCATGGGTTTTCGGCCTGCTATTACCAGGCCCGCTTCGAGGAAATGAGGAAATAGTAGGTCTCCGAGTCATGCTCCGAAACCAGTTTTCCTTTGGTATAGATGGCTAGTCCGTCCAGGTTCGTACCTTGAATGATGTAGAGCCGCTCTGAAGCGTACTTCCGCAATGGGCTCCTGGACCGTACGGTCTTGTAAATGGCGCTGGCATTGAGGACCGATTCCACCACGTCCAGTTCCGTCAAATGGTCGGCTTCCATCTCAATGCGGGCCTTCTCGCTGAAGGCGTAGCGCCCTGCCAGGACTGCCCGTTTGATGCGTACCAGTACGTTGGCCATCGCGAATCCTCACTGTGGGTTCCTCGATGCCCGCGATTGGGTGGGGCGAGGGCAGCGACATGCAACTGCTACGTATGCTACCGCCCCGCGACCGACGCTGCAACCCTCCGACG
>PWXP01000448.1 GCA_003561895.1 Planctomycetaceae bacterium
AAGACAACGGACTCGACGATCCCGAGGTGTCGCACTCGCTCATCGGCAAGTACGTGTACCTGAACTACTTGCGCGAGCGGGAGATTCTTTCCGACCTTTGGCTTGAGGAATGGGGGCTTGAAGCAAACCAGATATTCGGGCGCGGTACCCAGGCGTCGGCGTTCTGGCGCGTAGTCGAGCGGCTTGACGAGCGGTTGAACGGTTCGGTCTTTCCGATCCCCACGTCGGGGGCGCGGCGGCCCAGGAAGGAGCACATCCGGAAAGTGGCGGCCACGTTCGCCGGCGACGATCCGGCCGGCGGGCAACTGGCGCTCGATTTTGGCTTGTACGACTTCTCCTTCATCCCGATCGAAACCCTCTCGGTCATTTACGAGCAGTTTCTTCATTCGCCGCGTTCGGAGGGCGGCGGATCGGCTGGAAAGGAAAAAGGGGCCTATTACACGCCGGTCCCGCTGGTCAACTTCATGCTCGAGGAACTCGATTCGATCCGCCCCTTCCGCGACGGCATGCGCGTGCTGGACCCCGCCTGCGGCTCGGGCGCGTTCCTGGTGCAGTGCTACCGGCGGATCATCGAGCAGGACGCGGAATTCGAGCCCGGCAAGCCCATGCGGCCACGGCGGCTGCGCGAGTTGCTCCAGCGGCACATTTTCGGCATCGACCGCGACGAAGACGCATGCCGCGTGGCCGAACTCAGCTTGACCTTGACACTGCTCGACTACGTCGATCCGCCCGACCTGCGGCGCACGCCGCAATTCCAACTTCCCGACCTTCATGGCACGAATATCCATCGAGGCGACTTCTTCGACCCGGCCGCTCGGTGGCGCGAGGTTATGAAGGGGCGCACGTTCGACTGGATTGTGGGCAATCCGCCTTGGGTTGAACCGAAGAAAGGCAAGGTATCCGAGGGCGACCGTTGCGTATGGGAGTGGATGCAGGACAAGGACAACAAGAAGCGTTATCCGGTAGGCGGCAACCAGGTGGCCGAGGCGTTCACATGGAAGGTAATGGAGCACTTGTCCGAGGAGGGACAGGTAGCCTTGCTGCTGCCGGCCATGACGCTGTTCAAGGAAGAATCGACCGGCTTTCGCAAGCAGCTTTTCGAGACGGCGCAAGTGCATCTCGTGGCGAACTTTGCCAACCTGGCGGAGATCCTGTTTCCAGGTCGTCCGAAAAGCCGCGGCAAGAGTGGCGACGGCAAGAGGGCCCGGCGCCCCGCAGCCGCGTTCTTTTACGCCGGCGGCGGTCCGATAGATGACGGTATCCGAGTCTTTTCACCGCTTGTCGTCGAGCAGACGGCCAATCGCCCGCCAGACGCAGGAAAGCAGCAGGACGTTTGGAGCATCGTCGTTCATGGCAGTCGGATTCGGACGCTCGATCTGCGCAACGTCGCCGACGGCGCCGGATTGCCCTGGAAAGCAGCCATGTGGGGGTCGCAACACGATGTTCGATTGCTGGAGTCGGTCAAGAGGCGATACGAGGCGTTCGAGGACTGGTGCAACACCGTGGGCTTCGTGTACGCCCAAGGATTCGAGTTGCGAACCGCTGAAGCCAACGAGCCGATCGATCCAATGCCGGAATTGGCCGGTAGGCCGTTACTGCAAATGGGCCGGCTGCGAAAGCGCGGACTGATGTTTCAGTTCGCACAGGATGCGTTGACCACGATTCCGCCAGATCGGTCTTATGTGCGCCGTGGCCGTGGAACGTTGCCGCTCGCGGTATCTCGACCGCCGCATATTATTGTCGATGAGGCGCGCCGGTTTGCCGTGTACTGCGATGAGTTCATTGCTGTGCCCCACCCGCAGATCGGCATTAGTGGATCGAACAGCCAGGCAACGCTACTCAAAGCTTTGTCGCTGTACCTAATTTCGGATTTCGCCAAGTACCACCAGTTTCTGACAACACCTCAGTGGGGCATTTCCACCTCGATAGCCACACTGCGCTCTCTGCGGCAACTGCCCGTGCCGTTCTCGGAGCTTGGCGAGAGCGAGATCACAGACTGGGCTAAACTGCATGATCGGATCGTGCAAGCGGCGCGGGCCGAAGAGAATTCCGGCAGCCTGTTCCCGCAAGACGTGTCGAAAAGCGACACGCTTGCGCCACTGCTGGCGGAACTCAACGATCGCGTGTTTCACGCCCTCGGGATGGGCGACTTCGAAAGAACACTGGTAAGGGATCTTGTGCATCTCCGCATGAGGCTAATCCAGGGTAAGGTCGATCGTATTGCCACCGCTCCTCCGGACTTGTCCGAAATGCAGCGGTACGGCGCCATCCTGGCCGATGAACTCGATGCGTTTGTCGACGATCAACCGGCGCTGAAGCATTCCGTCCTGATCGGCTTCGAAGGCCGGGGAGCGATTCTTCGCGTGCAACTGCACAAGGGGGCGTTTCCTGCGAATAGAGTGCAAGCAGTAGGGCTTAACTCCAACGCCGCCGCCGACCTTGCGGAGGTTCGGGGGCGGGTGCGGCGAAAACACAGCCAGTGGCTCTATTTCGAGCGGGAGTTCCGCCTGTTCGACGCAGACGGCAACACTTGCATCGTCAAGCCCATGGAGCGGCTCCACTGGACCGAGAGCCAGGCATGCCTCGACGCGGGCGCCGTCATTGCCGAAACCCTGTCATAAGTGAGACCGATCAGCTATGGCAGCCCTGCGCCGAACACCGCCGCCACCCACCCCGCGCAGCCGGCCCGAATACCAGCGAAGCTTCATTACCCGGGTGCATCAGGTATTGAGCATGGGCTACGAACGACTGGACCCGCGCGCGCTGGCCGGGCATGAGGAAGAGGACATTACCGGCGAATTGACCCTCGCCATGCAAACGGCCCTCCAGGACCCGGGCTCGCCCCGGTGGGCCAAGAACTTCTGGACACAAGAGGAAATCCCCGTTCACGGACAAGGCCGATTGGGAAAGCGTCGGCCGAAAGTTGACATTCAGATCATGCAGCACGGCATTGCGAAGCGGCCCCGCTTTCGCTTCGAGGGCAAGCGCCTGCATGACGCCGGAAGCCGGCGCGCGTACCTGGGGCGCGATGGCCTGGGGTGCTACCTCGAAGGCCGATACGCGCCCGATGACGGGATGGCCGGAATGCTCGGGTACGTGCAGCAGGGCACGGTCGAAGACCACGCCACTTCGCTTGCCCAAATGCTGCGGAACGATCCGAAGAGGTACGGCGTGACCGAACATGGACAGTGGGCCGAGGCTCAGGTGGTGCCGACGCTGTCGACCTACCGCTCCGTTCACGAACGAGTAGGTCTACTGCCCTGTATCGTGCTGCTTCATACGCTGCTCCCTTTCGCTGGGGACACGCCCACTTCATCCTAGTTTCTCGCTACCTGCCGGACTGTCACCATGGCCACCTACTCCATCAACCAGCTCATCATCAACTCGCCCTACGAAGAGCCGGGGTGCTATTGGGCGTACCACCGCAAGACGCGCTTCTTCACGCGGAAGGAAGGACGCCGACCGGCGGAGAACTCGCCCACCCCGCCGGTCATGATTACCGTGGCCAACCGCACGGAAACGGCGGCGCGGGTGAAGTACGCTTTCGACCACGGGCGCATCCGCATCGAGGAGCTGTGCTGTCCCGAAAAGACGCTGCACATCGACTCGAAGGTGCTTGACAAGGCCGAGTCGCGCGTCGAGGCGCCCGACGTGGGCGGCGCGGCGGGCGACGGCGAAGATGACGACGAATACAAACCCGCCCGCAAGCTCACCAAGGAACAGCAGGCGGAATTGCTGCGGCAAATGGTCGATACGGTGGGCAAGCCCGGGCAGCCGGGCGCGCCCATCCAGAAGGTCATTTCGGTAGGCATGCTGTCGGAGGGCTGGGACGCCAAGACGGTAACGCACATCATGGGCTTGCGGGCGTTCTCCAGCCAGTTGCTGTGCGAGCAGGTGGTCGGCCGCGGGCTGCGGCGCACGTCGTACGACGTAAACCGCGACACCGGGCTGTTCGAGCCGGAGTACGTGAACGTTTTCGGCGTGCCCTTTACGTTCCTGCCGCATGAAGGGGGCGAGGGCACGCCGCCCCCGCCGCCCTCGCACAAGACGCAAATCGAGCCGGTCGCCGAGAAGCGGCAGTACGAAATCCGTTGGCCGAACGTCATCCGGGTCGACCACGTGTACACGCCGGTGCTGAAACTCGACGTCGAGAACCTCGCCGTGCTGGAGATCGACGCGTACGACACGGCCACCATTGCCGAGTTGGCCCCGATTGTCGACGGCAAGCCCAACGTGGCGCACATCAAGGAAATCGACCTGGAGAAGCTGGGGCGGAAGTTCCGCATGCAGCGGATTGCCTTCGAGGCGGCCGCCGAAGTGTACGACCAGATGAAGCCCGCATGGACCGGCAACCGGGAGTTCCTGCTCGCGCAGCTTATCGGGCTGGTGGAGCGGTTCCTGCGCTCCGACCGGGTGCAGATTTCGCCGCCGTTGTTCTATCAGGACGAGCTGCGCCGGCGGATCATCCTCACGCTCAACATGAGCCCGATCGTCCAGCACATTTGGGAAGAAATCCGGCAGGCCAACACCGAGCGGCTCGTGCCCGTGTTCGACAGCCAATACCCCATTCGCAGCACGGCCGACATGCGCACCTGGTACACCGGCAGGCCGTGCGAGTATACGAAGCGGTCGCACGTGAACTTCTGCGTGTTCGACAGCACCTGGGAGGGAAGCGAGGCGTTCCGCATCGACCGCGACCCCCATGTGAAAGCCTGGGTGAAAAACGACCATCTGGGGTTCGAGGTGCTGTACGTACACAAGGGCGTCGTCCGGAAGTACCGGCCGGATTTCTTGATACGGCTCACCTCGGGCACCATGCTGGTGCTGGAAGTGAAGGGGCAGAACACCGCGGAAGCGAAGGCCAAGCGGCGGTTCCTCGAAGAGTGGTGCCGGGCCGTGAACGAACACGGCGGGTTCGGCCGGTGGGATTGCGACGCGTCGTACAAGCCGGGCGACGTGCACGATATTTTGGCCGAGCACGGCCGCGGCGAGGGGTAGCTACCCCCGATACCGGAACGGCTCCGGGGCCACTTCATAGCCGGGGCGCATGGCGATGTTGACCACCAGGCCCAGCGCGCCGGCGTGGGCGAGAAGGCCGGAACCGCCGGCGCTCATCAGCGGCAGCGATAGGCCGGTAATGGGCAGCAGACCCACGGTCATGCCGGTGTTGATGAACGCTTCGACGGCGAACAGGGCGGCGATCCCGGCGGCGGCCAGGCGGCCGAAGGGCTCGCGGGTGGCCGCGGCAATGGCCAGGATGCGGGCGACCAGCAGCGCGTACAGCGCGAGCACCAGGCCCAAGCCGGGCAGGCCGAACCGCTCGCCCAGCACGGCGAAGATGAAGTCGCTGTGGGCGTGGGGCAGGCGGTAGACGGCCGGGTCGTCGGTCGGCCGGCCGGTGATCCAGCTACCCCACCTGCCGCCGAGCGCGCGGACCTGGTTCGCCCGGTACAGGTGGTAGCCGTCGTCGCCGGGCCGGTCGGCGGCCGAGGGCTGGTCGAAAAAGGCCGTCACGCGGCTGCGCTGGTGGGGGCTCATTTGCGCCCACAGCAGCGGCACCAGCAGGAGCCCGGCGATGACCATGCCCAGCAGGTGGCGGCCCCGCGCCCCGGCGGCATAGAGCATGGCGAAGCACACTGGCGGGAAGACCAGGGAGGTTCCCAGGTCGGGTTCGGGCAGAATGAGCAGCACCGGCGTCAGGACGATGCCCAGCGGCACCAGCAGCCCCAGCGGCCGCCGGTGGTCGTCGCGGTGCATCAGGTACCGGGCCAGGGCCAGCACGGTGGCCACCTTGGCCAGTTCCGACGGCTGGAGGCTCAGCGGCCCGACCCAAATCCAGCGGTGGGCGAAGTTGACCGGGGGAAACAGGAACACCGCGCCCAGCAACAGGAGCGTGCCGAAATAGGCGGCGTAGCTGTAACGGCCCAGCACGCGGTAATGCGGAACGGCCATGGCAAGCGCCGCCGCGCCGGCAACGAGCGCGAAGACGATTTGCCGGTGCAATATCCGGCCGCTCCCGCCGGCAAGCTCCTCGGCTCGGGCGATGCCCACGCAGCCGACGGCCGTCAGCAGCACGGCAATCGCCACGACAGACCACGGCAAGCGGCGGTAGCAAGTAGAATCCATACCAAAATAAAGCCGCGACCGGTGGTCGCGTCCGTCATATCCAAACTCACGTTTCCACTCCGGGGCGCGACCACCGGTCGCGGCTTTATGGATTATCAGAGGCGGAACTGGAAGGTGTGGACGAGGAACCGCCAGGCGCGGGTGCCGAGCGGGGTCCAGGGGGTGTGAATCTTTCCCTTGCCGCGCAGGCCGACGCGCAACAGGCCGTTCGCGTCGTCGAGGCGGGTGAGCGATTCCACGTGGTAGGCGCCGCCGGCCTCATCGGGGCGGCCGCGCACCTCGACGAAGTCGCCGGTTTGGTAGCCCCACATCCAGCCGGGCTCGACGAGCGTTACCACCCCCGACTCCGAATCCGACCACATGGCCGGCGGAATATAACGGACGCGCCACGCGTCCTCGCCGGCCTGTTCCAGCCGGCCGCGCAGCCAGCCGTACCGCCGGTCGTGGCCGTACAGGCCCAGCGGCACCCGCGCTTGGTACGAGGTGCTCTGGGGTCGTTCGACGCCCGTTTCGGGGTCGGTGATGGTGGGCAGTTCGCCGCCGGCCCGGGTGGCAAGGCGCTGCGGCGCCAGGTCGAGTTCCGATTCGGCGATCGACTCGATACGGCCCTCCAGCCTTACGCCGGGCATGTGGCGGAGCAGGACCTCGACGCGTTGGCCCAAGTCGACGTAGTTCCGGTCGACCTGATCGACGATGACCGTGGCCTCAACCTGCTGCGGATCGCCGATGCGGCAGAACAGCACGCTGGATTCGAGCGTCGTGCCCCGGTTCCGCTCCATCAGCGGCGTGCCCGACCACGAGGCCAACTGCCCCAGGGAATCCTCGCCGCGGTGGGGGACCTCGGGCGGGGGCAGCACGATGCCGGCCACCGGCGCGGTCAGGCGCAGCCTCGCCTTATGCTCCAGTTCTTCCCGGAGTTGTTCTCGGGCGGTGGTCAATGCTTCCTGCACGCTGGGGATTTCCGCGGCCCCTGCGGGATCGCGGTAGCTGTTCCGGCGGAGCGTGCGGAGCTGCGTTTCGTAGCGTGCCACCTCGCCCCGCAAGCGGACGATTTCCAGGTCGATCGCCGGGTTGACCAGTTGCGCGAGCTGCTGCCCCGCCTCCACGCGGTCGCCGGGCGCCACGTCGATCGACTCCAAGCGGCCCTCCACGTCGACGTACACCGGCCGGGCGTCGCGCGCCTGGATCTCCAGCGTGCACATCACCCGGTGCGGCAGCGGCACCAGCAGCACGCCCGCCAACAGGGCCGAGATGACGGCGATGCTCGTGTACATGCGCGGCTTTTTCACTTTTTCGATCCTCCCGGGAATGTAGAAGAACTTTCCCAACTTGTACAGCGGCATGGCCACCAGGCCGTACAGCGACATGGCCACGATCGCCTGCCCGATGATCTGGAGCTTGTACGGCTTGAACACCTGGTACAGGAACCACAGGATGGAGGCCAGCACAAACCATCGGTACACGGAGGCGGCCACGGCATACAGGGCGAACAGCACCTGGTTGCGCCGGGGCAGGAAGGGGTCCTCCGGCGGCTCGATGCCCAGCAGCCACTCGCCCATCTTCCGGCTCAGGATGGACGTGGCCTTCTGCCGCAGGTTGGGAATCTCCATCAGGTCGGCCAGGATGTAGTAGCCGTCGTAACGCAGCAGGGGGTTGGCGTTGAACAGCAGGGTGCTGACCGACGCGATGAACATGGTGTTCAAAGCCAGATAGTTCAGCAGGCCCGGTTCCGAGAACCACCAGATGAAGGTGGCGATGGACGCGAGCACAATTTCCACGTACATGCCGGCGGCGCCGATGGCCGCCCGGCGCCACTTGCTCGGCAGCATCCACGAGTCGGAGACGTTGCAATACAGGCAGGGCGTGAGCACCAGGATCATGATGCCCATCTCGTGGCATTCGCCGCCAAAGTGCTTGCACGACAGGCCGTGGCCGAACTCGTGGCAGATTTTCGTCACGCCGAGGGTCAGCAGCAGCAGCAGGGCGTTGGCGGGGCTGAAGAACTGGTAGAACCCCGGCAGGCGCGAGCGGAACACGTCGAACTGCACGATCAGGAGCGTCAGGGCCGAGGCTATGAGGATCAGACTCAGCGCGAGCACCCCGCGGTTGAACGCCCAAGCGACCTTCGGGTAGAGCCAGTTGAGGATGCGTTCGGGGTCGAAGCCCTTGAAACGGATGCACAGGACATTGGAAATGGCGCCGAGGAATTCCTTGCGTCGCCGCTCGTCGCGCCGCTTGTGCAACTGCCGCCCCTGGTTGGGCACCGAGGCGATCACCAGCCCGCTGCGGTGCAGCATGCCCAGGAACTGCTGGAGTTCCTCGAGGGTGATTTTTTGCGGGGGGAACTCGGCCTCGAACCGCTCTTTGATCTCGTCGAGGCTGATTTCGCCATCGAGCATGTTCAGGATGGCGAACTCCTCGTCCTGGAACCGGAAGTAGTTCAGCCCAACCGGCTCCTTCACCACCCAGTAACTCTGCCCCAGGTACGTCTGCCGGCGCGCGGTCAGATCGGGCCGCTTGCGGATGGGCAGCCGGCGGGCGGAACTCGAAACCAGGCTGTCGGCCAGCGTTGCCATCGGTGCGGTTACTTCAGTTGGATGGTCATTTCGGCGGGCATGCCGGGGCTCAGCAGCCAGAACCCGCCGCCCTCCTGCCGGTTGGCAATCTCCGCCCGTACCAGGAACGTGTCGTCGGCCTCGATAACGGGTTTGACGAACACCACCCGGCCCGGGAAGGTTTCCTTGCGGCCGCGGGCGAGGGCCACGCTCACGGTGACCGGGCGGCCGTAGACCTCGGCCGGGGTGTACTCGTGGGCCCTCAGCGCCCCCTCAACCCAAACCCGATCGAGCTTGATCAGGTGGATCACCGGGACGCCGGGCTGCACCCATTCGCCCTCATGCTGATGCACCTTCAGCACCAGGGCGTCCAGCGGCGCCTCGATGCGGCGCCGCGCGATGTTGACCCCCGCCGCCTCGACTTGCGCCTCCCGGACCTGGGCTTCCAGCGCCGCGATGCGGCGCCGCATCTGCGCCTGCTCGATCGACAGCGCCGCCTCGTTCTGCTTCAGCACCAGCCGACGCACTTCCGCTTGGGGCACCGCTCCGGTTACCTTCTTGTTCGCCTCGACCGCCTGATGCCACTCCTGCCGCGCCACCGCCTCGGTCGCCCGGGAGTATCGGACGCTGATGTCGCTTTCGGCCTCCTCGCGGGCCACTTGCAGTTCGAACTCGGCCACGCGCTGCTGCATGCGGGCATGGATGTCGTCAATTTGCGCGAGCACTTGCCCTGCCGTGACGGTAGCGCCTTCCCGCACGTCGAGCTTCACGAGCACACCGGCCTCCTGGGCCGGCACGAGCACTTCTTCCATCTGCCGGACATAGCAGCCAGACACCTCGGCCTGCTCTACCGGCGCCGCCGTCTGCTGCGCCGGCAGGACCCCCGCCATCAGGAAGGTCAGAAGGATTAGCGTCATGACGTGGGAACTTTTCAAGGAAACCTCCGGGCTAGAAAAATCGGAACAGAATTTCCGACTGGATGAACTCGAACACCGGGTGCAGGTAGACATATCCGATGGCCGCCCGCCCACAGTGGACCTTGGCGCTGACACTGGCTCCGGGCCGCAGGTGCGGCAGTTCCTCCTTGTCGATTTCCACCTTCACCAGCACCGTGTTGCCGTCCTCGCCGCGGACCTCGGCGCTGAGGTCGATCTCGGCCACGCGACCCTCGCGCCGGTCGCCCGGGTCGGTAGCCAGGACGAACTCCACGGGCAGCCGCGGGTCCAGCCCGTCATCAAGCAAAGCCTTCAACCGGGGCCGGAGCGGCGCGTGGACGAACCGTTGCACGATCCCGTCGAGTTGCTCGCGCGCGGCCGGGTAGGAGGTTTCGCTGAGGACGCCTTCCAGAGCGGCCCAAAGGTCCGGCTCCAGTTCGATTGCCGGCGCCTCGTCGCTCGCCGCCGAGTCGGCGGCTTCTCCGCCGCCCTCGGCGTCGGGCGATGGTTCGGGAAGCTCCGGCATGCCGAGCAGGCGGCGCAGCCCATCGTGCAGCGAGGCCAGCAGTTCCGGCCCCCGAAGCTCCCGGAGCCGCGGCGCCAGTTGCTCGTCGGGAACGGCCTCCACCAGGGCGTCGAGTTGCCCCCGGACCGCCTCGCCCGCCTCGCCCGCCTCGCCCGCCTCGGCCGCCATGGCCGCGCGGAGTTGCCGGCGAAGCTCGTCGTATCGCTGCCGCTGGGCCGTGACAATATGCCCGATGCGGTCCTCCGGCACGCGGAGTTCGAGCTGCCACGGACCGGCCGGATCGGCCACGCGCAGCAGGACCTGCCCCCGCTGCACCGGCCGGCGGATCAGCCGGTTTTCCAGATCCCAAGTGACCACCTGGCCGTGGATCGGGCTGCGGGCGGTGAGGTCGTTCAGCTTTTCGTTGAACAGGGCGATCTGATCCTCGAGACTCTGAAGCCGGTGATTCAGTTCGGCCAGTTCGCCCGACAGCCGGTTCTGCTCCTCCACGCTCAATTCCCGCGACTTGCTCAACGTGCGCTGGATCGAACGGATGCGCTGCTGCACGGCGTTGCGCTGGCCCAGCACGTCGGTCCGCGCCACCTGCAGGTCCTTGTTGCGCAGGAGCACCAGTTCCTGACGCTCGCCCACCGGCTCGCCGTGCTCGACGTGGATCGTATCGACGACGCCCTCGGTTCGGGCAAACACGTCGTACCGGACGACCGGCTCCAGGGTGCCGCGCGAGTTCATCTGGAACTTCGCCGGCCACAGGCAAAGCATCGCCAGGACGACGACCACCGCCCCGGCAACGGCCAGGGTCTTCGGCAACGTGCGCGCCCGGACCACCCAGCGGACTTTCCCCATCGCCCGCCACACGGGCATGAGGAACAGGTTATTGTATTGTTCGGCGTTGGCCAGCGCGGCGGCGCTGTGCCGGCTGACGACTTCGGTCCGCTGCACCATGGTGGGCAGCACGCGGCTGTCTTCGATCTGCTCGACGACGAGCGCCCCGACGGGTGGCTCCGGGTCCTCGCGCTCCTTGGGATCGTCGACTTCATCGGGAGCGGGCCGGGCCAGCGGCAGCACGGCCACCGTCTTCGAGTGCGATTCGTCCACGTAGGCCTGCACGGCGTCTTCCACCTGCGGCGCCATGTTGGTCGTATCGCCGGTGTACCAGACCGGCTCGCCGGTGCGCACCACGGCGGTGGCCAACTCGCCGAGCAAGCGGACCACGTTCGAGCGCTTGTCGAACAGGTCCTGGCCGCTGATGGCCTCGACGCGGCAGCGGGTGCCGCGCCGCAGAGCCACGCTCAGCCGGTCGCACTCGATCAGCCGGCGCCCCTCGTTGGCAATGGTGTAGGCCGTGCCGCGCGAGTCGAGCGAGGCGTAGACGGCGCGGGTGAAGTCTTCCAGCTTCGTCCAAAGAGCCTGGCGGTCGGAAAAATGACGGAGTTGGTGGCTTTTCAGGAAGT
>PWXP01000092.1 GCA_003561895.1 Planctomycetaceae bacterium
GCCGGCGATAATCATGGGTATATTGGCGGAGCCTTCGTACGGCTCGCACTTGCGGAAGTAGCCGTGGTCGCCCAGCATCTCGCCGTGGTCGGAGGTGACGATGACAATCCAGGGCCGCCCGGCCTTTTCGCTTCGGGCCTGGAAGGCGGCCACCAGCGGGCCGAATTCGGCGTCGAGGTGCTCGATCAGCCCGAAATACCCCGCCTGCGCCGCCCGCAGCCGCTCGCCTTCCAGCAGCACGCGGCTGCCGCCGTGCGTGCCCCGGGGCGTAATCGCGTCCCAATCGACCCAATCGCCGCGGGCCGGCTCGGGCAGGTCCTGTTCCAGGTAGGCGTCGAAATACTGCTTGGGCGGGAACAGCGGCGGGTGGGGTGCGTAGAACGACGCGGTCAGAAAGAGCGGCTCCTCCTGCGGCGTTTCGTCGATCACGCGGCGGGCCTGCCGGGCCACCCAGGTGGTTGGGTGCAGCTCCTCGGCCAGCGGCCAGGACGCGGCCTGCCAGTGGTTGTAGCTGAGCCCCAGCGAGTTGACCAGCGCCTTGATGCCGCGGGTATCGGGGGCGGCGGCGCGGAGGGCTCGGTCGTAGTCGTCGCCGGTAACGTAGGTGGACCCCCCAATGTCCACTTGATAACCCAAACCCTCGGCGCCGACCGACTGGTGCATGTTTCGCCCCACCAACGCCGTCCGATAGCCCGCGTCGCGCAGGAGTTGCGGCTTCGTGGGCACGGTGACGGGAATACCGCCGCGGTAGCCGACCACCCCACTCGTTTGCGGGAACAGGCCCGTGAGCATGGCGTAGCGTGCGGGGATGCACGACGGGACCGTGGCGTACGCGCGGCGGAAAAGCGTGCCCTGCTCGGCCAGCCGGTCCGTTTCCGGCGTCCGCACCGCCGGATGGTCGAGGATCGACAGGCAATCGCCCCGCCACTGATCGGGCATGAGGATGAGGATGTCGGGTGGCGTCGCCGCCGGTCTGTCGGCCCGGGCGGGGAGGAAACAGGCGGCCAACAGAAACGGCACAAAGCAAGGGACAAAGAGGCGCGGAAGTTTCATCGTAGGGTCCTTTCTGGTACAAGGTTTCGAATGATTGACATGGCCATAGTTCTCAGGGGGGCATTGGACGCGCACGGTCGGATGTCACGACGATTAGTTGGCCTCTTCCTGGGGGAAGCCTTTCCAGTGGCGTTCGTAACGCTTTCGCTTGGCCTCCTGGACCTCGTCGGCGGAACGGGTAATTGCCAAATGCCGTTGTAGCGCATCGTGCAAATGCTCGTACACCGGCTTGAGGGTTTCGGGAATCGCGCCGGCGGCAAGGTCGGTTTGCTCCTCCGGATCGGCGTGGGTATCGAAAAAGCGGCCGTCGTCGTAAAGCTTATAGCGCGCCGTCCTTACGTGCTGTGACGCCTTCTCCCGCACGCCGTTGCGGTGGTACCAGCAGTAAATGTGGTCCTTCTCCCGAGTCTTGCCATGGAATAGCGGCGCCAAGCTCACGCCATCCACGTGGAGGTCGGCAGGCACGTCCACACCGGCAACGTCGGTCAGCGTGGGTAGCACATCGGTCAGGTCGACGAGCGACTTGCTCACAACGCCGGCGGGAATCGTTCCCGGCCAATTGGCGATGAAACCAACGTGCGTGCCGCTGTCCTTGGTGGTGCCCTTACCGCCCCGGAAATCGCGGCCGCGGAACGGCGAGGTGATTGCCCGGTCGGTCCCGTTGTCGGAAGTCCATATCACCAGCGTGTTTTCGCGGATGCCCAACTCATCCAGCTTGGCCACCACCTTCCCGGTCATCTTGTCCGTGTATCGAACTAGGGCGTCCCAATACTTAGGGCCGCGATGGCCGCGCGGTTCCCGGGTGGCGTCGCGCCACCTGGTCGGGTCCCAGTCGGGGTGGTCTGGTGTGGCCTCAAACGGCCAATGCGGCAAGATCATCGGGTAGTAAACCAAGAACGGGCCCTCGCGGTTCGCTTCCATAAAGTCGCAAATATAGTCGGTTACAAGGTCCGGCCCGTACTGGCCGTCTTTGAAGTTTCGTTCCCGGCCGTCGATTTCCAGCCCTGGATTCGGATAGCGGCTGGGTATATTCCTTCGTATTCGGGTGAGTTGCCACAGCGCATAGCGGTCGAAACCAAAATGGGCCGGCCCATCGAACCCGCCCTCAAGCTGCCACTTGCCCGCCACACACGTCCGGTAGCCGGCTTCGCGCAGCAGGTGCGCGAAGGTGACGGCCTCCGGGTCCAGCAGGCCGAAACGGATGTAGTTCCGATTGTTGTACTTGCCGGTCATGATCTGTACCCGGGACGGCGTGCAAATTGGTTGCGCGTGGGCGTACTCGAAACGCATCCCACCGGCAGCCAGCGCGTCGAGATGCGGAGTCTCGTACACTTCGCTGCTATAGCATCCCAAGCATTCGATGCCGATGTCGTCGGCCATGATGACGACAATGTTGGGCGGGTCCGGCTCCCGAGCGCCGGCAGTGTTGAAGGTCCCACTTCCAATGAGCGCGCAACCCCAAGCGACGAACCGGAAAAAAGAGTGACTCATCTGGCTTCTCCTATGGGTGCTCGCATAAAATGACAAATCTTGCAACGAGGGCGACTGCGTCTGCGCCGAGGGGCTTTCCATTCGAATCCTCCATCGACAGCGCGTTGAAAGCCGTGCCTTGCCCAATAGCACTCCACCCCATCCTCAAGCGGAGCGTCGCACAACTCGTCCACAAACTTCACGCAAAGTCGCATGAGGCTTCGGAGTTTCCGTTTCGCTCTTTCAGAACATTCTGCGTCGTTGCTTCCGTAAATCCGCTGTAACAGGTTGAATGTCCAGGTAACCTTCCCCGGATGGAGTGCATGAGGCAATCGATTCGCAACGAAGTCTTGCGCTTTGGTGAGGCTCCCGTAATCGGTGATTTTGCGCAAGAGGTACTGCGCGACAGAAAGGACGACATTCCCGTATTCGACCTGGGTGTACGTGCATGACGCCCGCCACTTGAACAGCGAGAATACTCGATCGACACGAGGAACGAAGAGAGGACCCTTGAGC
>PWXP01000276.1 GCA_003561895.1 Planctomycetaceae bacterium
GAGCGAATCGCCGGGGGCGACCCGGCGGCTGTCGATGAATGCCTCGATCGATACGGCGCCCTGGTATGGTCGCTCGTCCGCCGCCACGTGCGGCAACACGCCGACGCTGAGGACGCCGTCCAGGATATCTTCATTGAGGTGTGGCGGAACGCCCGCCGCTTCGATGCGGCCATTGCTTCCGAGGCGACGTTCATTACCACGATCGCTCGCCGGCGGCTGATCGACCGGCATCGGCGGCAATCGCGAAGGATCCAAATGCAAACCTTGGTGCAAGAACCGGTATCGCAAGGCCATTCCCATCAAGGGGCGACGGATACGGAGGACGATGCCCGGCGTGCCCGGCTGTTCATGGGCAAACTGCGATCCGAGGAACGGCGAGTGTTGGAAATGACACTGCTCGAAGGCCTGACGCAAAGCCAAGTGGCCGAGGCTGCCGGCATGCCGCTGGGAACGGTGAAAACCCACACCCGCCGCGGTCTGAAACGCCTGCGCGAAATGCTGGCGGCCGACGCCCAGCCCAATCCCAACGTGACGTGATCGAAGCCATGACCGAAGACAATTCCATATCGGCCCGGTATATTGCTCATTCCGCCGGGGCGCTGGCCGGTTACGCGGCGGGTGAACTGCTGCACGCGCAGCCGGACCTGGCGGACGGATTGGGCCCCGCCCCCATGGAGCGGTGGCGGCAAGTGTTTCTGCAATGCCTGGAAGAGTTGGCAGCGGCGTTGGTCGCCAATCGGCCCGGACTCTTCGTCGACTATGCCCTGTGGATGCGCGCCTTGCTTCGCCCCCGAGGCATGCCCGATGGCGGATTGGAGGCGGCGCTGGACTCGCTGTGCCGGGTTCTCGCGGCGGAGCTTCCCGCTGAAGCCGCCAGGGCAGCTACCGGCGCCTGCCGCGATGCCCTGAAAACACTCGAAGCGGCCGGTGAAGCCTCGGATGCCCGTCTGACGACCGACTCGGCCGAAGGCCGCTTGGCGGCCGGCTACTTGCTGGCCCTGCTGGAGGGGGACCGCACCCGTGCGACCCGGCTGATTCTCGACGCCGCCGAAGCCGGCACGCCCGTGGCCGACCTGTACTTGAAGGTGTTGCTGCCAGCTCAGGAAGAAGCCGGCCGGATGTGGCAGGGCGCCGAAATCAACGTGGCGGAAGAGCATTTTGCCACGAATACAACCCGGTCGGTCATGGCGCAGCTTGCCCGCTACGCCCCGGATAAAGAGCCCAACGGCAAGGCGATGCTTGCTTCAGCGGTTGCCGGGAACCAGCATGACCTGGGCGTGCAGGCCGTGGCTGAATTCTTCGAGATGGCCGGCTGGCGGGTCATCCAACTCGGCGCCGACCTCCCCATCCCCGACCTGGTGCAGGCCGTCGATTTCTACCGGGCCGACCTGCTTTGCCTTTCCGTGGCCCTGCGGTCGCAACTGGCAACGCTCAAGCAAACCATCGAGGCCGTGCGCCTCAGCGAGCGCGGGCGCGTGGTGAAAATCCTTGTCGGCGGCCGCGCGCTGCGTGGCAACGCCGATTTGGCCGACACGCTGGGCGCCGACGGATACGCCCCCGACCCCCCTGAAGCCGTCGCCCTGGGAAACGCCCTGGTGGGCCTCGACCGCGATGGCAGGCCGTTCACGGGCACGGAGCATTGACCTTCTCATGCCTGCGGGAAATCACCACCCGGACGACTGCCCGGAGCCCCTGGTAGAATTGCCCCCCGGTATGGTAAGCTGACGGAGTGCCGTATTCCGACCTGCAAACGGAGGCCGTGAGACCTCGCAGGAGAACGCTTTCAATGAATCCGCCCGGCCGAGCCAACATGCCGAACGACGCCTTGCACGAAATTGAAGAGCCGTCTCAGCCATCCCACCTTTCGGAGCAGATCGGCCGCTTGGTGCGCGAGCGGCCCTACGGCGTGCTGTGTACGCAAAGCCAGTCGCAGCCGTACGGGTCGCTGGTGGCGCTGGGCGCAACCGACGACCTGACGGCGTTCGTCTTCGCGACGCCTATCGCCACGCGGAAATATCGGCTGCTTTCTGAGTGCAACCACGTGGCGCTGGTAATCGACAGCCGCTCCGGCACGCCGGGCGAATTGATGGACGTCGAGGCGGTGACCATAACCGGGCGGGCGCGGGAAGTTCCACCCGGGCCCGATTTCGATTGTTGGGCTGAACTGCTCCTGCACCGCCATCCGCACCTGGCGTCGTTCGTCCGTGTGGAATCGTCGGCCCTGTTCCGCATCGACGTGATTCGCTACTTCCACGTGTGCCGCTTCCAGGAGGTCCGGCAGTGGGTGCCCAGATGAACTGCGTGATTCCGCTCGCGGAGGTGAGCGACCGCCACGAACCGCTTATTGGGGCAAAGGCGGCCCGGCTGGCGGCGTTGGCCCGCGCGGGCCAACGAATCGCGCCGGGCTTCTGTATCACCATCGGGGCGTATGAGCGGTTTCTGGCCCAGTCGCGTCTGGAGGACCTCATCCGCATGGAACTCGGCCGGAAGCCTTTCGACGACATGCGTTGGGAGGAGATATGGGACGCCGCACTGCGAATCCGGTCGGCGTTTGTCGCCCAACCTGTGCCCGAAACAGTGGCAGACGCCGTTGCCACAGCTCTGGGTGAGTATTCCGCCAATACAGCCTGGGCCGTTCGCTCGTCGGCACCGGGTGAGGATTCGGCCAACCGCTCCTTCGCCGGGTTGCACGAATCGTACATCGGCGTTGTGGGGTTGGACGCGGTCATCGATGCCGTCCGATTGGTCTGGGGATCGTTGTGGTCCGATGCGGCCATGCTGTACCGGAAAGAGTTGGGGCTCGATCCCGGCCGGAGCCGAATGGCCGTTCTGGTGCAGGCGATGCGCACGGAAGACGTGTCGGGCGTGGCCTTCGGCCGCGATCCGCGGAAGCCGACGGCCGAGAAAGCCATCGTGGAGGCCGTGCCGGGGCTTTGCGCCGGACTGGTCGATGGGCAAGTCGATCCGGACCGCTGGGAGTTGCGGCGCAGCGACGGGGCCACGGTCGCCTGGCATCCGGGCCATCGCGACGAGCAGGCCGCGACGTCTCCGCTGCTCGACGAGCGCGACTTGAGCCATCTGCTGCGCGTGCTCACCGACGTCGAGTCCCTCTTCGCCTGGCCGCCCGACGTGGAATGGACGGGCCGCCGCGACCGGCTCACGTTGCTTCAAGCGCGGCCCATCACCACGGCCCAAGGCGACCGAGAAGACAAACGCGGGTGGTACCTCACGTTGCGCCCCGGAACCGCACGCCTGCGGAAGCTGCGCGAAAAGGTGGCCGGCGAGCTGATTCCCGCCCTGGAGGTGGAGGGAGAACGTTTGGCTGCCGAGGACTTGGCAGCCTGTTCTGACAAGGAACTCGCCGACGCCATCGAACAGCGTGCGGCCGCGGTCGAGCGATGGACGAAGATTTACTGGGAGGAGTTCATTCCGTTCGCCCACGGCGTCCGCCACCTGGCGACCTACTACAACGACGCGGTGCGGCCGGCGGACCCTTACGAGTTTGTCGGCCTGCTGCAAGGCGAAGAGCTTCTGGCTATGCGCCGGAATTCGGCGCTTCGCGCGCTCGCCGAGCAAGTGAAGCCCAATGTGCCGCTGTGCAAAGCCATTGATGAGGCGTGCGGTTCGGCATCGCACGAGGCCGCGGCCTGGCAACCAGACGCACTCGATGCAATTCGGGCCGTGGAAGGCGGAGAGGCCTTCGTGACGGCGTTTCAGCATGCGGTCGATAACGTGCTCGACCTCGCTTACGGTAAAACGCGGCTTGCCGACCGGCCCGACCTCATTCTGCGGGCGGTCCTCGAACTCGCACGTTCCCAGAACGCCGGCGTGGGAGCCCACAAAGGACCTGGGCCACACACGGCCGAGACGCTCACGCAACGCTTGCTGGCCGCGGTTGGGCCCGACCGGCGCGAGGAGGCCCTGGAAACGCTCCAGCTCGGCAGGCTGAGTTGGCGGCTCCGCGATAACGACAACCTGCTGCTGGCCCGTGTCGAATCGCAGTTGCTCCGCGCTTTGAACGTGGCGGCCGGGAGGCTCCGGGCTGCGGGCCGCCTGGCCCCCGCGGCCCAGGTCGAGGCGGAAAACAAAGCCGAAATGGCCACAGCTTTGCGTAACCCCGGTTGGGGCAAAATGGTGCCGGTGCAGAAAGCGGCTCCGAAACAGGTACCCAAACGAACGAGTTCCGGCGAAACCCCGCGGCAGCTTATCGGCCAGCCGGCGGCGCCGGGTGTGCAGGTGGGTGAGGTCCGGTGTATCCGGAGCAGCGAGGACCTCGGCCGCTTCCAATCCGGACAGGTTCTCGTTTGCGACGCCATCCAGCCGATGATGACTCACCTGGTACCACTCGCGGCGGCGATTGTCGAGCGACGCGGCGGAATGCTGATTCACGGCGCCATAATCGCCCGCGAACTGGGGATCCCCTGTGTGAACGGGATCCCCGGAGCCGTTGACTTGCTCAACGACGGCGATCTGGTGACCGTGGACGGGTACTTGGGCATCGTGACCGTCGGTCCGCCGGAGTTCGATCTGGAACTGGCAGAAAGGGCTGCCATGGGCTGAGCGCGACGGGGCCACAGTCACTTCACGAGTGAAGGATCGCGAGATTTCGGTGTTCCTGTTGCGATTTTCTGAATCCGTTGCTGCACATCTCGCGAACAATACTGCGGAACGAGGAAGCACAGCTCCTTAGAGGGCCAAGACACCCCGGATGGAAGCATTTGCCGCAAAATGTGGCCTAATGACTCGAGGAGCGCATGACGCAAACGATCGCCGGGGTGGTCAAAACCGAATTGGAGTCGTTCCCTTATGGCATGTAAGAAGAGGAGATAGAAAGATGAACCAATTGTTTTTGTTACTCATGTTCGCTTGTGCAATGGCGCTTTTTGGCATCGGATGTGGTCGTCCGGCGGCCAGCGCGGAACAGGAGGCCTCGGCGCTCCGTTTCACAATGCAATCGCTCGCAGGCGAAGAAGTCGACCTTGCCCGCTACGAGGGCAAGGTCGTGATGATTGTCAACGTCGCCAGCAAGTGTGGGTTCACGCGGCAGTACGAGCAACTGCAAGCGTTGCATGAAAAGTACGCTGAACGGGGGTTGGCGGTCCTCGGGTTCCCTTGCAACCAGTTTCTTGGCCAAGAGCCCGGCTCGGCGGAGCAAATTGCCGAGTTCTGCCGCGTCAATTACGGGGTCAAGTTCGATATGTTCGCCAAGGTGGATGTGAACGGCCCGAATGCTTCCGAATTGTACAAACTGCTCACCTCGATCGACGCGCCGCCGAAGGGCGCTGGCAGGATCGGCTGGAACTTCGAGACTTTCATCCTTGGCCGCAACGGTTTTGTGGTCGCCCGCTTCGGTTCCAAGACCAAGCCCGACGCACCTGAAGTAGTGGCCGTGATTGAGAGGGAACTGAAGAAGGATGCTAGAACGGCCGAAAAAGAATCGGCGGAGTCGTCTGGTCATGCGGTCGATGTTGATTTGGCCCGCTATCGTTGGAAGAACCGGGTTGTGTTGCTCTTCGCAAAATCGGAAAGTGACGCAACGTACCATGCCTTTAGACGGGATTGGAGCCATCGCAGCAAGGCCGTTGCCGATCGCGATTTGCTTCTCGCGGAAGTCTTTGAAGAGTCAGAAAGCCGTTTGGAAGACACCCAGCTTTCAAACGCGTCAGCCGCAGAATTGCGCAATCAGTTTAAGATCGATTCGGGAACTACCAAGTTCATCCTGATTGGTAAGGACGGAACCGAAAAGCTCAGGAAAGAATCCATTAACCTGGACGAACTGTTCGAGGTGATTGACGCAATGCCCATGAGGCAGAGGGAGGCGAGGTCGCGGAAGTCAGACTAGAGGTCACTCTCACTGCAATCAGTTCAGTGCCTGACCACTCTACAGTATGTGAATCGAATCCATGAAAGTGGCGAGGATTATGGTTGAGAGCCATTCGCCCAAAGTCGCGGTAATTGGAGCGGGAATCTCCGGCCTTACTTGTGCGAGGTTTCTGGTCGAGCATGGCATGCAAGTATCGGTCTTCGAGAAGAGCCGGGGGGTTGGAGGTCGGATGTCAACTCGCCGCAGTCCGCAGGGCTACCATTTTGATCATGGTACCCAATACTTCACGGTTCGTGAGGAACGGTTTAGCCGTTACGTGGACGCTTGGGTATCCGCAGGACTGGTTGATCGATGGGCTGGTCGGATCTGCGTTTTACAACGGGGCGAAGTTGCCGAGAAAGGCGAGAATCCTGCACGCTTCGTCGGTGTTCCCGGCATGAGTTCCGTCTGTAAACACTTGGCAGCCGACTTGCAAATGAAGTTTCGTTGCGAGGTCGGTTCTGTTTGTAATGAAGGCACATCCTGGAGACTCGCCGACGTCGAATCCACGCCCCTGGGAGCCTTTGACACTTTGCTCGTGAGCGCGCCAGCACCTCAAGCGGCGGCTTTGATGGAAGCCGTGCCGGGCCTAGCGAACAGGGTTGGCCAAGTGGAAATCTCGCCATGCTGGGCGGTGATGACGGTCTTTCGATGCACGTTGCCACTTGGTTTTGAAGGTGCATTCGTGCATGAGTCGGCGCTTTCCTGGATCAGTCGCAATTCATCGAAACCCAAGCGACCTGATGCCCCCGAGTCTTGGGTGCTTCACGCATCGTCCGTTTGGTCCCACGAGCATCTTGAGGATTCTCGTGAGGAGGTAGCGGGAGCCCTGCTGGACGAGTTTTGGGGGGCCACTGGGCACCCACGTCTTGAGTCGGAGCACGTTGCGGCCCATCGCTGGCGATACGCCCAACCGCGTGAACCTTTGCCGGAATCGTACCTTTTCGATCAGGAATCGCGGATTGGAGCATGTGGCGATTGGTGCGGAGGGCCCCGCGTCGAAGGTGCGTTTTTGAGTGGCCTGGCATTGGCGTCGGCCGTAGTTGACACCCTTGGTACGAATTGAAATCCGCGACGGATCATGCCATGGAACTAAGAAATACTAGAACGCCCATTCTCAACCAGGGTCACGCTGAACAGAAGCGCGAGCAAATCCGACAGTATTTCCACGCTACGTACAGCCTTGACGAACAGCTTTATGAAACTTTGGCCGAGGAAGCCGCTTTCTACCTGCGGCCTGAACCGCTGCGCCACCCGCTGATCTTCTACCTTGGGCACACGGCCACCTTCTACATCAACAAGCTCGTTGTGGCGGGAATCGCCGACGAAAGGATCAACTTCCGTTTCGAGTCGATGTTCGCAGTAGGTGTCGACGAGATGTCGTGGGACGACCTGAACGAGGCGCATTACGACTGGCCGACGCCGGCCGAGGTAAAAGCCTACCGCGACACGGTGCGAGGCGTGGTCGACGAAACGATCAGAACGCTTCCCCTAACCATGCCGATCCACTGGCACCACCCGTTTTGGGTGATCCTGATGGGCATCGAGCACCAGAGAATCCATCTGGAGACATCCTCAGTTATTATTCGGCGGCTTCCGATCGAGATGGTCAGGCAGCTTCCGCTCTGGAATATCTGTCCCGAAACAGGCGAGGCGCCTCGGAACGAACTGCTGCCGGTCGCTGGAGGCCGAGTTGTGCTTGGCAAGTCCAAGGACCACCCGCTTTACGGCTGGGACAACGAATTCGGGCACCAGGAAACAGACGTTTGGGACTTTTCGGCCAGCCGCTATTTGGTTTCCAACCAGGAGTACCTTGACTTCGTTACGGACCGAGGCTACGAACAGGAGGAGTATTGGACACCGGAGGGCTGGAAATGGGTAGGGTTCTCCGAGGCCAGGCATCCCCTTTTCTGGGTGGAGTCCCCGGGCGGTTACCGGTTTCGCACGATGGCTCAGATCATCGACATGCCTTGGGATTGGCCCGTCGAGGTGAATTACCTGGAGGCCAAGGCCTGCTGCAACTGGCTGGCGCGCCGAACCGGAAAGCCCATCCGGCTGCCGACGGAGGCCGAGTGGTATCGTCTACGCGATCTGCACGACTTTCCGGACCAACCCTACTGGAAAAGAGCGCCGGGGAACATCAACCTGGAGCATTGGGCCTCATCCTGCCCAGTGCCCCGATTTCGTTTCGGCGAGTTTTTCGACGTCATCGGTAACGTGTGGCAGTGGACGGAAACGCCGATCACGGGGTTCGACGGGTTTGAGATTCATCCCTGCTACGACGATTTTTCAACGCCAACATTCGACACGCAACACAATCTCATCAAGGGCGGATCGTGGATCTCGACCGGCAACGAGGCAACTCGGGATTCCCGCTATGCGTTCCGGCGGCATTTCTTTCAGCACGCCGGACTCCGGTACGTGCAATCGGAGCAGCCCCTGACAATGCCGGAAGCGATGTACGAAACGGATGTCGTCGTGTCGCAGTACTGCGAGTTCCATTACGGCAGAACGTATTTTGGAGTGGCTAATTTTCCCGCGCGGTGTGCAGAGGCCTGCTGCCGGTACACACAAGGACGTTCGCGCAGCAAAGCCCTCGACCTGGGCTGCGCCGTGGGGCGGGCCTCGTTCGAGCTGGCCAAGGAATTCGAGCGGGTCACGGGTATCGATTTCTCGGCCCGCTTCGTCCGGGTCGCGCTGCAGTTGAAGGAGAAGGGCGTTGTGCATTTTGAACTCGCCGAGGAAGGCGAGATCGTTTCGTATCACGAGGCTCGTCTGTCCGAACTCGGACTCGACCGGGTGGCCGACCGCGTGGAGTTTTTCCAGGGCGATGCGACCAACCTCAAGCCGCAATTCACTGGTTACGACCTGATCTTGGCTGCCAACCTAATCGATCGGCTGTACGATCCCAAGAAGTTCCTGGAGGCCGTTCACGAACGGCTCAACGTGGGAGGAATGCTTGTGATCACCTCGCCCTACACATGGCTGGAGGAGTTCACGAAGAAGGAGAACTGGTTGGGCGGGGTCCGCAAAGCCGGCGAGCCGTATTTGACGTTGGACGCCCTACATGACCTTCTAAGTGCCCATTTCGTCATCCTCGACGAACCGCGCGACCTGGAATTCGTCATTCGCGAAACACGCCGAAAATGCCAACACTCGCTCGCCGAACTTACGGCCTGGCAACGCGTTCGTTGAAACTCAGCGGGGACTGTTCGCATGATGGGGCCTGCAATTCATCCCGACCGTTTACGTGGCGCGTTGTGGCGGATGTTCACGGAGGCGAATACCGATGGCCAGTAAGAGTTCTGTTATGCTGCTAACCGGCGCTACCGGCTACATCGGCGGCCGGCTGCTGCCGGTTCTGGAGCGGCGGGGCGTTCGCGTCCGGTGCCTGGCTCGCCGGCCGGAAGACCTTCGCCCGCGAGTGGCTCCGGCAACCGAGGTGGTGCCCGGCGACGTGCTTCGGCCGGAAACGCTGGATGCGGCACTGGAGGGTGTCGATACGGCGTACTACCTCATCCACTCGATGGGCTCAACTGGCGACTTTCAGAGCGATGACCGGCAGGCGGCGGCCAACTTCGCCGGGGCTGCGAAGAAGGCCGGCGTACGACGGATCGTCTACCTGGGTGGCCTCGGCAACGCCGCGCGCGGCCTTTCGAAGCACCTGCGAAGCCGGCACGAGGCTGGCGAAATACTGCGAGAATCGGGCGCCCAGGTGATCGAGTTCCGCGCGTCGATCATCATCGGCTCCGGCAGCCTGTCGTTCGAGATGATCCGCGCGCTGGTCGAACGGCTGCCGGTGATGATTTGCCCGAAGTGGGTGGCGACGCCTGCGCAACCCATCTCGATTGAAGACGTGCTCGAGTATCTGTTGGCCGCGCTCGACCTGGCAGGTCAGGAGAGCCGCGTTTTCGAGATCGGCGGCCCGGAGCAAGTGTCGTATGGCGAGCTGATGCGCAAGTACGCCCACCGGCGAGGCCTGCGCCGTGTGATGATCCCCGTGCCCGTGCTCACCCCGCGGTTGTCGAGCCTGTGGCTCGGGCTGGTCACACCCGTGTACGCGCGGGTAGGCCGGAAGCTGATCGAAGGGTTGCGCAACCCTACGGTTGTGGAGGATGCGTCGGCCCTGGAGACATTTCCGATCCACCCACGCCGGCTGAGCGAGGCCCTCGAACGTGCGCTGGCGAACGAGGACCGCCAATTTGCAGAAACTCGCTGGTCCGACGCGCTCTCCTCCGGCGGCCCCGCGGCGCACTGGGGGGGCGTACGGTTCGGTTCCCGCATCGTCGACTCCCGCACGGCCACCGTGGCCGTGCCGCCGCCTGCCGCTTTCGCACCGATCACGCGCATTGGGGGTACGGCGGGCTGGTACTACGGCAACTGGCTGTGGCGGCTTCGCGGGGCGCTGGACTTGGTGGTCGGCGGCATAGGCATGCGCCGCGGCCGCCGCGACCCGCAATCCCTGCGCGTAGGCGACGTGGTCGACTTCTGGCGTGTTGAAGCCTTCGAGCCCGACCGCTTCCTCCGCCTCCGCGCCGAAATGAAACTCCCCGGACGCGCCTGGCTCGAGTTCGAGGTCACCGAAGACGAGCATAAGCAGTGCATGATCCGCCAGACGGCGCTTTTCGACCCGCTCGGCCTGTTCGGACTGGCATACTGGTATTTCCTGTTCCCATTGCATAAGATCGTGTTTAATGGCATGCTTCAAGCATTGGTTCGGAAAGCAGAGATGGAGGAATAGGCGACCATGAAAATTGCAGTTGTCGGCTCCGGCATCAGCGGGCTGCTCTCGGCCAGGCTGCTAGCGGACGAGCACGAGGTGCACGTGTTCGAGGCCAACGGCTACGCCGGAGGACATACCAACACGGTCGAGTTCGAGGCGTTCGGGAATCGGTATGCCGCCGATACGGGGTTCATGGTTTTCAACGAACGCACCTACCCGAACTTCGTCGAAATGCTGCAGATGCTCGGCGTGCCGGCCCGGTGGAGCGATATGAGCTTCAGCGTCCGCTGCGACCGCACCGGCCTGGAATACCAGGGCAGCTCGCTCAATGGCCTGTTCGCTCAGCGCCGTAATCTGCTGCGCCCGTCGTTCTACCGCATGTTGCTCGACGTGCTACGCTTCAACCGCCGGTCGCTGGAACTGCTGCGCGGCGGCACCGTTCCCACGGGACTGCCCCCTCCCCCGGATTACGACGACGAACTGGAACTGGGCCAATACCTCGACCGCAACCGGTACAGCCGGCAGTTCATCGAGCATTACCTGGTGCCGATGGGCGCAGCCATCTGGTCGGCGCCGCCGGACCGGTTCCTGCAATTCCCGGCCAGGTTCATCGTCAATTTCTTCAATAACCATGGCCTATTGGCGGTTCGGGGCCATCCGCGATGGAAGACCGTGGAAAGGGGCGCTGCGCGGTACGTCGAAGCCCTGACGCGCCCCTACGCCGACCGCATCCGGCTGAACTGCCCGGTAGCGTCGGTACGACGATTTCCCGATCGCGTTGCGGTCACGTGGCAAAACGGCGGCCCGGAAGACTTCGACGCGGTAGTGCTGGCGGCACACTCCGACCAGACGCTAGGCATGCTGGCCGACGTGAGTCCGGCGGAGCAGGAGATTCTCGGCGCGATCGCCTACCAGCGGAACGAGACGGTCCTGCACGTCGATCCGTCGCTGCTGCCCCGCTGCCGACGGGCCTGGGCTTCGTGGAACTAC
>PWXP01000551.1 GCA_003561895.1 Planctomycetaceae bacterium
CCGCGTCCCGCTGCTTGCGTCGGCCAACCTGCGTTGTTTGGCTCTGCCGTTGTTGTACCTGCGCGACGATCTGGCGGATATCCTCTTAGGAAAGCAAGCCCAATCGGCGCGGATTTAGTCGCTATAATGCCCCGGCTCAGAGGCCAACCACCTTAAAACCCGAAGAAAACCACCCTCAACCCCTCAAAACCCGCCGAAAACGGCCGGGGGGCTGCATGCAACCCGCGGAAATTGGGCTAGTGGAGCCGGCGCACACGGATGGCCGCCGCCTCCAGGGGGCAGCCGTGCTCGCAGAAACCGCAGCCGGTGCATTGCGACTGGTCGACGAACGGGCGAAACGCGCCGGGGACAGTTTGGCGGAGTGCAATGGCGTCATGCTCGGCCGGGCAGGCGTCCAGGCAGATGGTGCACCGCTCGCCGCGGGCCCAGGGCAGGCATCGGGAGCGGTCGATCTCGGCCACCCCAATTCGCGCGGCGGCCTTTTCTGCTGCCGTCAGGTGGGCCAGGGCGCCGGTGCCGCACGCCTCGCCGCAGGCGGTGCACTCGGGCTGGCACGGTCCCCACCGCGGAACGAACTGGGGGGTGAACGCCGCATCGAGCCGGGCGAAGGAAAGTTCCGGCCGCAACCCGCCCGTCGGGCAAACCGCCAGACATGCCCCGCAGCCAGTGCAGCGAGCCAGAAAGTACCGCTCGCTCGGCGCCCCGGGCGGGCGGAGCACGCCGGACGGCCGCCCCAGCCGGGCCCAACCGCCCGCCACCCCACCTGCCGCCAGCCCGCCCAACCCCAGCAGCCAGTGACGGCGCGAGGCAAGCGAGCGAACCGGCGAAGGCCCCGTACTGTCGGCAACGAGTGGACGGGCGCTGAAACGGAACGCGATGGACTGCTGCGGGCAGGCCGCTTGGCACCGCCGGCAGCCGAGGCACTCGCCGGCCGAGTGGTCGCCGGCCAACTGCCCCGTCGGGCAGGCCGTCTCGCACTGGCCACACTGCGTACACGACTCGCCGATGCGTCGGCGATAAGAGGCCCAGCGGGCGGCCAGCGACAGCATCGCGCCGAGCGGGCACAACGCCCGGCACCAGAACCGCGGGGCCAGCGCGGCCAGGGCGACGGCCGCCAGCAGCGCGGCCCACGCCAGCAGCGCGGGCGCCCAGTTCGGCTCCGGGCTGAATGTCAGGTACAGCGCCCGCGAAGCGATCACCAGCGGATCGAACCACCCGGCGAAGTTCGCCCCCGCGGCGGCAGCAACAAGCAGGGCCGCCAGGACCCAGAGCTTCAGACCCGGCCATGGCCGCACGGGGCGGCGCCGCCCGAGCGGGCCGGCCGCGTCGATGGCGGTTCCGAGCGGGCACACCCAGCCGCAGAACACCCGACCCAGCAAGGCCGTCGCCAGCAGCAGGGCCAGCATGAACAGGGCGTGCGGCGCCGCCTGCCGCGCCGCCGCGCTGCCGACGAGCCAGACCAACGGGTCGAGCCGCAGCGGCAGATCACTCGTCACGGGCAACGGCCACCCTCGCGCCGCCGCAAGCGTCAGCGCGGCGAATCCGACCAGGAAAACGGCCTGGGTCGCCGCGCGCCCCCACGTCCATCGGGATCGTCGAGTCACGCTTGCCCCTAGAAGAACACGGGGGACCGGAAACGTTGCAGATCGAGGTTCGTCAGTCCCTCGCCCTTGGCCACGGCGACGGCGTCTTCATACTCCTCGCGGGTGATGCGGCGGCTGATGTCGGGAAACTCGTCGGCCCGGTGGTAAGGCGTGTACTGCGACATGATGTTCACGTACGTATCCTTGGGCAGGTTCTGCGCGATCCACCGGATCACCTCGGCGGTGCCGCCCACGTTGTTGGGCATCACCAGGTGCCGGATGATCAGCCCGCGGCGCAGCAGCCCGTCTTCCCCCGGCTTGGCCACACCCACTTGGCGGTTCATCTCCCGCAGTGCCGCTTGGGTAAGCTGCGGATAGATGTTCGTGGGGGTGAAGCGTTCGCCGACCTCCGAATCCAGGTATTTGGGGTCGGGTGGGAGGCAGGTCGAGTACTTCGCCGCCATTTCACCGCAGGCGTACTTGAAGTCGGCCAAGTAGATGTCGACGATACCTTCGAGCAGCAGGAGGATTTCCAGGTTCTCCCAGCCGCACGTGTTGTAGACCAGCGGCAGGGTGAGCCCCTCGGCGGCGGCCTGGTCGAGCGCCAACACGATGTACGGCGAATAGTGGCTGGGCGTGACCACGTTGATGTTGTGGCAGCCCATCTCCTGGAGGTCGAGCATCATACGCGCCAGGTCGTCGATCGTGCGGTTCCGGCCTTCGCCCAGCAGGCTGACTTGGTAATTGATGCAGAAGACGCATCGCAGGCCGCAATGGCTGAAGAACACGGTGCCGGAGCCGCCTCGCCCCACCAGCGGCGGTTCTTCGCCGAAATGCGGGTGGTGCGACGAGATGACCAGATCGGCGCCGGCCTGGCAAAAGCCCTTCTCGCCGGCCGGGCGGTCGACGCCGCAGGTCCTCGGACACAGTTTGCAGGGACTCATACGGTTCCACAGCGCCTCGCCCCGCTCCTTCAACTCGCCGCGGCGATGGAGTCGGACGTAGCCGGGAACCGAGCCGTTCTTGTCATCGTCGGTCACGTGTTTGGCGCGCCGGTCGGGTACGGGATCGGGGCCGGCAGGCGCACATCCGGCGGCGAACCACGCCAGCGGACCGACGCTTCCCCCCCAAGCAGCGCAGCGTTCCATGAATGCTCTCCGCGAATGGGTCGTCATCACATAGACCCCCTAATGCAAGAGGAATGGTTTTCGAAAGGGCCGTCTCTTCCATCATTGTACGCGCCCGACGGAGTGAATGGGAGCCTTGGAAGCTGCGGCCGTGTCCGGGCGGCGCGGAGCCCAGGTGGCCCGAGGGGCATTGCACTCCCTACGTGTTGCCCGAAGTTAGGCAACGATTTGCGCGGCGAACGGCCTGGTCCGGACCTTTCTGAAGAACAGTGGGACCGGCGGGAGCGTAACCGTTCACGGGGCGGCGCGGGCTGTTTTCTCTGCTCGATGCGAAGGGGACAGTCCCCCTGTGAACGGCTACGCGGGAGCAATCGAACGAGCGCCGCTGCACAACCCGGGCGGTCATGGCTCGACTGGCGAACCTTGCATGTACCTGGTATGATGGTTCGAAGCATCGCCGGTCTATGGACGCGCCCCGCCCAATGCGCCGTGCGTGCGGGCACCCAGCGGACTCTTGCTTAAAAGGAAAAGCGACATGCGACTTCCCACATTGCGTTTCACCTGCATCGGGTCACTTACGGTCCTGACGCTTGCCTTCGGCATGACGGCAGACGTCACCACCACGCTTGCCGAGACGGCCGATGAAGCCGCCCACGAACTCCTGCACCAAGCCGGCTTCCGCGGCGGGTTGATCGTCCACCTCGGCTGCGAAACGGGCGAATTGACCGCGGCGCTGGGCGCACAGGACGGTGCAACGGTGCAGGGGCTCGATGCCGACGCCGGCAACGTCGCCCGGGCGCGCGAGCATATCCATTCGCGGGGGCGCTACGGGCCCGTCTCGGCCAGCGTGTGGGACGGCCGGCGACTGCCCTACGCCGATAACCTGGTGAATCTGCTGGTCGTGGAAAGTGCCGCGACGCCGCAGGAAGTCGAGGCCGCAAGGGAAATGCTGCGGGTGCTGGCTCCGGGCGGGACGATGCTCGTGCGGCGCGGCGGGCAGTGGCGGAAAACGGTCAAGCCGCGGCCGGCGGAAATCGACGAGTGGACCCACTACCTGCACGGGCCGGGCAACAACGCCGTGGCCGACGACTCGGTGGTCGGGCCGCCCCGGCACGTCCAGTGGATCGGCGGGCCGGCGTTCGCGCGCAGCCACGAGTTCAATTCCAGCCTCGCGGCCATGGTGTCGGCGGGCGGGACGATCTACTACATTTGGGATGAAGGCCCCATCGGCGTCGGCGATCCCCGCTTCCCCGGCCGGTGGTCGCTGCTCGCCCGCGATGCGTTCAACGGCGCGCTGCTGTGGCGGCGGCCGATGCCCGAGTGGGGGTGGCAGCACTGGCACGACGCCGCGCGCTGGAACACGCCGCGCGAGCGGTACCGGATGTTGCGTTACCTGCCCCCGGTGTTGCCGCGCCGATTGGTCGCGGCCGGCGGGAAGGTGTACGTTACGCTGGCTTACGACGCGCCGGTCACGGTGCTCGACGGCGCCACCGGCGAGGTGGTGCGCGTGCTGGAGGCGACGGCGCCGACCGACGAGATCGTCCATGCCGGCGACGGCGTGCTGGCGCTGTCGATCCGGGAGCCCGAGTCGGATGTCGGCGACCTGATGGCAACGCCGCCGGTGCACAGCCGGATTGCGGTGTTCGACGCCGGCAGCGGCGAGGAGCTTTGGCGGAGCGAACCGGAGATGCTCGCGCCGGTAACGCTGGCCGTCCACGACGGGCGGGTGGTCTATTCGACGTACGACGACGTGGTGTGCCGCGACCTCCAGAGCGGCCGGGAGCTTTGGCGCAACGACGCGGCCCCGAGCCTCCGCAGCCACCGGAACACGGCGGGCACGCTGGTGGTGTACGGCCGCGTGGTGCTCTACACGCCGGAGGAGAAGCGCGACGATTATACGAAGCCAGGCGCGGGCCGGCTGCACGCCTTCTGCCTCGAAACGGGCGAGTTGCGCTGGCGGACCGAACGCCCGCACTACGGACCCGGCATCACCAACCAGCCCGACGTGTTTGTGGCCGGCGGCCTGGTGTGGGGCGGCGATGCGCGCGGCCGCCCGGCGGTCGACCGCGGCACCGACGTCGAGCGGCAGGGCCGTGACCCGCGCACCGGCGAGGTGAAGCGCACCGTGGCGGTCGAGAAGCTGGTGAGCCCCGGCCATCATTACCGGTGTTACCGGAGCAAGGCCACGCAGCGCTACCTGCTGTTGCCTAAGCGCGGCGTCGAGTTTCTTGACCTGACGGGCGACGACCACATGCGCCACGACTGGCTGCGCGCGCCGTGCATCTACGGCGTGGTGCCCGCCAACGGGATGCTCTACGTGCCGCCGCACCAGTGCGTATGCTACCCGGGCGTGCTGCTCGACAACTTCAACGCCCTGATCGCGCAGGCGGACGCTGTGGCGGGACCGCCCGAGCCGCGGCCGGAGGAGCGCCTCGAGCGCGGGCCGGCGGGGGTGGACGTGGGAGATGGGAGTTGGGAGTTGGGAGTTGGGAAGTCGGAGGGTGCAGAGTGGCCGATGTATCGGGCGGATGCGCGGCGGAGGGGGAGTGTGGCCACCACGGTGGACGTGGACGGGCTGGAGCCGCGCTGGCATATCGAGCTGGACCAGGGCGCGACGCCGCCGGTGGTGGCCGAGGGCGTGTTGCTGGTGGCCGAGAAGGACGGGCACACTGTGCATGCCGTCGATGCCCGAAGTGGCGAACGGCGGTGGCGCTACACGGCCGGAGGGCGGATCGACTCGCCGCCGACGGTCCACCGGGGGCGCGTGCTGTTTGGCTCGGCCGACGGCTGGGTCTATTGCCTGCGGCTGACCGACGGTGAACTCGCGTGGCGGTTCATGGCGGCGCCGCGGAAGCGGCGGGTCGCCGCGTTCGGGCAGTTCGAATCGGCCTGGCCGGTCCACGGGAGCGTGCTGGTGCAGGACGATCCGACCGCCGCCCCGCCCCGCGCGGTCGCCTACGGGATGGCCGGCCGCTCCTCGTTCCTCGACGGCGGCTTGTGGCTGTACGGCCTCGACGCCGAGACGGGCGAGTTGCTGCACCAGGCCCGGCTCGAAAGCCCGCGGCCCGATCCGCACCGCGATACGGGCGCCGACCATGCGATGGACGGCGCCAAGGCCGACCTGCTGGTGAGCGACGGCAGCGACCTGTACTTCCTGCAGGAACGGTTCGCCGCCGACCTGACCCGGCTGACCGACCGTTCGCCGATGCGCGGGCGGGGCGTGCGGGCCTACGCCGCGGCGCCGGACCGCAGCGCGACGGGGAAGCGGCTGATCGCCACCGGCGGACTGCTCGACGGCACCTACGCCGAGGGCACCTTCTGGACCTACAGCGACCGCTGGCCCGGCTGGGACCGGGTGATCGGCAACGTGCCCGGTTTCGGGCAACTGCTGGTGTTCGACGACCGGACCGTGTACGGCGTGAACGTGTTTACCGAGCGGATTGCCATCCGGCGGGGTTTCACGCCGGGGCGGGGCTACCGGCTGTTCGCGCGGCATCACGACGCGAACGAGGACACGTGGTCGGTGCGGGTTCCGGTGCGCATCCGCGCGATGGTGCTGGCCGGCGACACGCTGTTTTTCGCCGGCCCGCCCGACGAAGTGCCGCCCGACGACCCACTCGCCGCGCTGGAAGGTCGGCGGGGCGCCGCGCTGTGGGCCGTCTCGGCCGCCGATGGGGAGAAGCTTCTGGAAATGCCGCTCGACGCCCCGCCGGCGTTCGACGGGCTCATTGCGGCCGGCGGGCGGCTCTACCTGAGCACGGCCGACGGCCGCGTGGTGTGCTGGAGTACGCCGTAAGTGAGCCTGCAATTCCGAAAATTGGGCAACCGTCGACAATGTCGCCTTGATCGATCGGTTCTTCAGGCGCGGGAGCGTCGTAGATCATCAACCGGCATCGCAACTGGAGGGGATATCCGGCACATCAGGGGCCGGAACTTTGCCGGCCTTGGGCCGCATGCGAAACTGGGGCGGGGGGGGCGGAAATTCCGTCCAGGGATCCAGCATTGGGCCGGTTGCGTTCTCTTCCACTGCCTTAGCCAATACTCGCAGTTCGACCCAATGTCCCCCCAACTCGCAGCGGTAAGTCTTGCCTACTTCCAGGGGGGCGCCGTGGAGTGCGTCGGCCAGGAACAAGCTCATAGTTTCTCCTCGTTCACATAAGGGGATGTCCCTTGTTCATCATTGTAAACCATATTCCACCTGTCGGCCAGACTTGCGCCCCCCTCACGCCTCCTTCCCCAGCGCGATGGCGTAGGCGACCGCGTGGGTGCGGCAGTGGGAGATGCTCACGAGCAACTGGCCGATGCCGGCCTGCTCGACGGCCTCGCGGGCGCCGCCGCGCACGGCCACGGTGGGCCGGCCGCCCGGCTCCGGGCGGATCTCCACGTCGTGCCAGGCGATGCCCGGCCGCCAGCCGGTGCCCAGGGCCTTGAGCACGGCTTCCTTGGCGGCCCAGCGGCCGGCGAAGTGCTGCGTGGCCTCCTTCCGGCTGTGGCAGTATTGGATTTCGCCGGCGGTGTACACGCGGCGCAGGAAGGTCTCGCCGTATCGCTCGATCATCCGCGCGATGCGGAGGCATTCGGTAATATCGGTGCCGATGCCGACGATGTTTGCCATACCATTCACAACTTCACGCCGCAGGCCTGCTGGGCCCGCAGCAGCACTTCCGCCGCCTTGCGGCGCGCCCGGGCGGCGCCGTCGCCGAGGATTTCGCGGATACGTTCCGGGCGGGCTTCGAGCCGCCGGCGGCGCTCGCGCGCCTCGGCGAAGAAGGCCTCGGCCAGGTCCGCCAGTTCCTTCTTCACCTGCCCGTAGCCGAAACCGCCGCGCCGGTAGGTGGCGGCCATCGCCTCCCGCGCCGGCTCGCCGGCAAACAAGGCGTAAAGCTGGTACAGGTGGTCGGTTTCGGGGTCTTTCGGCTCCTCGACGGGGCGCGAGTCGGTCACGACGCGCATGATGCGCTTGCGCTGCGCCTTCGGGTCCTCGAACACCTCGAGCGTATTGCCGTAGCTTTTCGACATCTTCTCGCCGTCGGTGCCCGGCACGCGGGCGGCATGGGCCAGCACTTTCGCCTTCGGCAGCACGAACACCTGCCCGAACTGGTGGTTGAAACCAGAGGCCAGGTCGCGGCACACTTCGATGTGTTGCACCTGGTCCTCGCCCACCGGGACGGTGTCGGAGTCGTAGGCGAGGATGTCGGCCGCCTGGAGGACGGGGTAGGCGAACAGCCCGGCGTCGGCCGAAACGCCGCGCGCCTTCTTGTCCTTGTAGGCATGGCACCGTTCCAGCAGGCCCATCGAGGCGCCGGTCATCAGCAGCCAGCACAGTTCGCTCACCTCGGGCACGTCGGACTGGATGAACAAGGTGGCCTTGTCGGGGTCGAGCCCCAGGGCCACCAGGTCGATGGCGGCGTCACGCGTAAGCTGCCGGAGCTGCCCGCCGTGGCGGACGGTGGTTAGGGCGTGCAGGTTGGCGATGAAGTAGAAGGCTTCATCGGCGTCGTGCTGCAAGTCGATATACTGGCGGATGGCCCCGAAATAGTTGCCCCAGTGAAAGCGGCCCGTGGGTTGGATGCCGGAAAGGACGCGCATGGTCGGTTGTGCTACTCCTCGGGTGAAGGACCTGGTGGGTTGGCCGATTCGCCGGCCAATTCGTTCAGGGCGTTGCGGGCGGCCTGCTGCTCGGCATCTTTTTTGTTGCGGCCCCACGCCGGCGGATATCGGAGATTGCCGATTTGCGCGGCCATCATGAAGCACTTGCTGTGGTCGGGGCCCTTTTCGTCGAGCAACTGGTAGGTGGGCGTGGTGCCGTAGTCGCGCTGGGCGAGTTGCTGCAAGAGCGACTTGTAGTTGCTGCCCGACTCGCCGTTGGCCGCCAGGGCGATTTCGGGGCCGACGTGCCGCTTGATGAACCGGCGGACCGCGGCGGTGCCGCCGTCGAGGTAAATGCCGGCAATCAGCGACTCGAACACGTCGGAGAGCACCGAAGGGGGAACCTTCGGATCCGTGGTCATTCCCTTGCCCAGGATGAGCCACTCCTGGATGCCCAGTTCCTGGCTGATCTTCGTACACGTCCTGCGGCTGACCACGACCGACTTGATCTTGGTCAGGTCGCCCTCGAGATAGGCGGGGTAGCGGTGGAACAGCATCTCGCAGACCACGGCGCCCAGGATGGCGTCGCCGAGGAACTCGAGCCGTTCATTCGACGCCAGGCGCGTTTCGGCGCCCGAGGCGTGCGTCAGCGCCGCATACAACAGCGACTTGTTCTTGAACGTGTACCCGATGCGCGACTCGCAGGCCGCCAGTCGTTCGAGGGTGTCGGTGGGCAGTTCGATTTCCGGCAATTTCGGCATGGGACCGGCGCGGCAGTACGTCCGCGCAAACTCCTGGCGAGCACCCACTCGAAAAGAGGGACAGGCACCTGCCACGAGCGCCGGCCGCGGCCCGCCGCGACCTCCTGGAGCCGGTCCCTTTTTCCGAGGTGTACCCAGAAACAATTTCCTTACTTGACTCTAAGTATACTTGACTCTAAGTATAGCGGTATCGGGGGGGTCTGTCAACTAGCAAACGCGGCTAAATGTGTATAGCCTTTGCGAGTGCATTCTGTGGTGGCAATCCACTCCCCTTGATGGACAGGTTTTGAGCCGTCCGTCAGGTTGCCAACCGGGGGGCAATGGAAAGTTGCCCGAGTTCGGGTACTATACTGGGGCTGGGGGCTTTGCCGGAGCCCGCACTTCGAGCCCCCCTTCCGATAGCCCCGCATGCCCACAGGAGAATAGCCCATGCGATTGCGCCCCTTTCTTGCCGGTATCGTCGCCCTTGCCGCGTGCCTTCTTGCCGCCGGCCGTCTTGCCACGGCGTCGGCGGCCGATCCCCCACGCGTCTTCCTGATCGACCCGGAGGGGCTGGTTGCGACGCGTGGGCGGGTGGCTGCAGGCGACGCGGCCCTGACCCCGGCCGTGGAACGGCTTCGCAAGGAAGCAGCCGCGGCGCTCGGCGCCGGGCCGTTCAGCGTCGTGGAGAAGGACATGGTGCCCCCCAGCGGCGACAAGCACGATTACATGAGCATCGGCCCGTACTGGTGGCCCGACCCCGACAAGCCCGACGGCCTCCCGTACATCCGCCGCGACGGCGAAGTGAACCCCGAGCGGCACGAGGGCGACAACACGCGGCTGCGCGGCTTGACCCGCGCCGTGGAAACCCTCGGCTTGGCCTATTACCTGTTCGAGCACGAGCCCTACGCCGAGCACGCCGCGAAGCTGCTGCGGACCTTCTTCCTCGATCCCCAAACCCGCATGAATCCGCACTTGCAGTTCGGCCAGGCCATTCCGGGCCGGGTGACCGGGCGGGGAATCGGCCTGATCGACACGGTGGCCCTGACGGGCCTGGTCGACGCGGTGGGGATGCTCGAAGGCTCGGCCGCCTGGACCGAGGACGACCAGGAAGGCCTCGTGGCCTGGTTCGGCGAGTATCTCGAATGGATGCTCACCAGCGATCACGGCCGCGCCGAGCGACGGTACTTCAACAACCACGGCACCTGGTACGACGTGCAGGTGGGCTCGTTCGCGTCGTTCGTGGGCCGGGAAGACCTGGTTCGGACGACGCTCACCGACTGGTCGAAAGGGCGGATCGCCAGCCAGATCGAGCCCGGCGGGGCGCAGCAGCACGAATTGAGGCGAACCCTCTCGTTCAATTACTCGGTGATGAACCTCCGCGGCTTCATGCACCTGGCCACCTTGGGCGAGCAGGTGGGCGTCGACCTGTGGAACTATCGGACCGAAGACGGACGGAGCATCCGGGCGGCGCTCGATTTCCTCGTGCCGTACGCCCGGGGCGAGCGGGAGTGGAAGCACCGGCAGATTCGCCCGATTTCCTACCAAACCTTGATTCCCCACCTTCGCCGCGCGGCGGTTGCGTACGGGGAACCCGCCTACGCGGAACTCGCCGCCCGGCTGGACGACGATTCGACCGCGGCTGGGCGATTCCAACTGCTTTACCCGTCGGCCCGTTGATGCGGAGCAAATGCGAGCCGAACGTGCAAGCGGGCGATGAGGTGAAGTCGGGACGGTTGCCCAAGGCATTGCCCTTTGAAGCTCGGCCAAACTCGTGGCGAATGGGGCGTGCCCTCCGCACGTGACGCGGTACATCCATTCGATCCGATCAAGATCGCGGTTTGCCGCCGGGTGAACCGCTGCTGAGTCGTTCGTTACTCGGCATGCTCAAGGACCTGCCCGGAAGAAAGAAACGCCTTGGCCGACTCCTTGGAAACCGCCGGCAACGCGAGCACGTCAAAATCGATTTCCACACACGGTTTCCATGCAGGAAGGACTTCTCCCCAGGTCAGTCGGGCGTTGCCATCGTAGCAACCTCACGATCGAGCTACTCGCCCAGCAGGTGCCGCACAAAGAACTCCTCCATGCGCCGTCGCGCGTAAGCGCCCATCCCGTGCCCGCCGCCGGGGATGACCAGCAGGTCGAAGTCCTTATCGGCCTTGATCAATGCGTCGACGAACCGCATGGTCGATTCCGGCGGTACGTTGCGGTCCATCTCGCCGACGATCAGCAGCAACTCGCCCTCCAGCCGGTGGGCATGCTCGATGTTCGACGACTCGGCGTACTGCGGCCCCACCGGGTAGCCCATCCATTGCTCGTTCCACGAGGCCTTGTCCAACCGGTTATCGTGGCAGCCGCATGAAGCGACGGCCGCCTTGTACCATTGCGGATGGAACAAGACCGCCCCGGCCGCGCTCTGGCCGCCGGCCGAGTTGCCGTACACGCCCAGCCGGTCGAGGTCGTAGTGGGAATACTTCCGGGCGACCGCCTGGTGCCAAAGGATGCGGTCGGGGAAACCCGCGTCCTTGAG
>PWXP01000221.1 GCA_003561895.1 Planctomycetaceae bacterium
ATGGCAGGGGGTCGCATGGCTGGGGGTCGCATGGCTGGAGTTCACGCTTCAGCGTGTGAATCAGGCATGTGCGGGGCTCAACACGCTAAAGCGTGAACTCCAACAGATAGGTAGGGGGAAGAATGGGCATGGCAGGGGGTCGCATGGCTGGGGGTCGCATGGCTGGAGTTCACGCTTCAGCGTGTGAATCAGGCATGTGCGGGGCTCAACACGCTAAAGCGTGAACTCCAACAGATAGGTAGGGTGGGTCGAACAAGCCGCTTCTCTGGTGGGGCATCGGTCGCTACTGCCGACGTGCTTCCAGGCAAGCGGGCTACAAATCAGCTTGATTGCGGCTTGTGCGGCCCCACCAACGATGTACGCGACCTTGGCCCACCCTACGTATATGAAAAATTCGGGCTAAAGCGTGAACTCCAACACGGTTAGCACCGCTCAGCCGCCCAGTTCGGCCAGCACGTAGGGGCCTTCGGGGATGACGGCGATGGTGGCCTGGGGGCCGTACTCGACCAGCGCGTCGGCCACGGCGGCCTCGACGCTTTCGGCCGGGGCGACGAACAGTCCCGAAAGCGTTTCGGCCGGCAGCCCGCCGGTTACCACCCGCACCCTGGCGTGGCGGCGCACCTTGGCCAGTTCCTCAAGCTGCCACTGGTCCATCACGAAGTAGCCCTCGTGTAGGATGCGGTGCATGAACTCGTCCAGCGTGGCGTTTTCCTGGAAGAGGCGTTGGAACTCCGGGCTGCCAATGCCCTCGCTCATCTCGGCCGCCAGGACGATCGTTCCGCCCGGTTTGACGATGGGCAGGGCCGCCACCATGCCCTTGACCGACTGGTAGAAGGTGGTATCGAGCGGGTAGCCGGCGGAACTGGTCACGACTACGTCGACCGGCTCCGGCAGGGTGTCGGTCACCAGGGGGCGGACGAACTCGACGCCGCGCTCCAGCGCGGCCTCCATGTCGCCGGCGAACACCTCCAGGATGCGCCGCCGGTCGTCAAGCACCACGTTGACGATGAAGTCGCAGCCGGCCATGCGGGCGATGGCCGTGTTTTCCTCGTGCACCGGGTTGCCGGCGAAGCAGCCGTTGCGGGCGTTCTGGTGTTCGAGGAACCGCGGGCCGTGCCACTCGCGCACGGTCTCCAGGGCGGCAATTCCGGGGCAGATCAGCTTGCGGCCGCCCGAAAAGCCCGCCATGAAGTGCGGCTCGATCAGCCCGGTGGTGATCTTCAAGTCGGCCCGGACGTACCGCGAGTCGATCCAGGCAGGCACGCCGCGAGGGCTGTCGCCCAGGTAGGTGTGTTCGGCAAGCTCCCGGCCGTGATGGTTCTCGATGCGGTAATGGTCGAACACGAACGGGCCGACCATCTCGCGCAGCTCGTCGCCCTCGTTGGGCCGGTGCATGCCGGTGGCCACGAGGATGAGAATCCGCTCCCGCGGAATGCCGGCGCCCTCGAGCGTTTCAAGCAGGGGCGGCAGCAGCACCGCGTTGGGCACCGGGCGCGTGACATCGCAGATCACCACGCAGGCGTCGCGTCGGCCGCGGGCCAGTTCGGCAAGCGGCGGCGTGCCGACGGGCTCGGCCAGCCGCCGGCCGACGGCGTCGGCCGGGTCGGGCAGCGGATCGGCCGGCTGGTACCTTAGCACCTTGACCACGTTGGCCTCGGGCAAGTCCACCTCCAGGCCGGTCCGACCGTAGTTGACGGAAACCCGCATGAGTCAACTCCGGCGCTGGTGGGCGTTACTTGGCCGGCTCCTCTTCCTTCTTTTTCTTTTTCTTCTTGAGGCTGAGTTTGAAGACGCGGACCTTAGGCAGTCCGAGGGGGCTTTCACCCTCCTTCCATCGCTCGGCCCGCTGAAGGCGGTGGATCCGCTCGGCACGCGTCAGCACGCTGCGTGCGCGTGCCAGGCCGGCGCGCACCCGCAAACTCTTGTCCATGGTCATATCATCGCACTCCTTATGGCTCCAAAGACGGTCGATGCCTCTTCTATTCGGCTCGGCCGGGCGTGGTTCGACAGCCCGGCGCACTCGTGAACCCCTCAGTTTACCGTCCGGCTACCTGATTTGCAAGCGGGCGGTACGGAAATTGTGGTACGGAAATTGCCCGAAAGGTCCTTGCCAAGTGCCGGAGTGATACGCTACAAAAAGGGCTTGGCAAGCGCCTAATACCATCGAACCGAACACACACCGCCCCATTGTCCGGCTTTACTGTATTGCACAACGAGCTGCTGTTCCTGGGGACGGGTACCTCGCATGGGATACCCGTGATCGGGTGCGAGTGCGCAACCTGCCGCAGCATCGACCCACGCGACGGGCGCACCCGGTGCAGCGCGGTGATTGGGTTCCCGGCCGGGCACCTGCTGATTGACACGCCGCCGGAGTTGCGCACCCAGTTGCTCCGCGAGCGGATCGGCCGGATCGACGCGGTGGCGTACACCCACGAGCACGCCGATCACCTGTTCGGGCTGGACGACCTCCGTATTTTCTCGAAGTACCTCGGCGGCGATCTGCCGGTCTATTGCAGCCGGGAAACCGAGCAGTGCATTCGGCGGGTAGCCTATTACGCGTTCGATCCGGCCACGCGGGAGTGGCCGGCCGGGGGGGTACCGCGGCTCGACCTCCGCCGGATCGGCCCCGCCCCGTTCGACGTATTGGGGGCGCGCATTCAACCCATTCCCCTGCCGCACGGGCGGTTCGAGGTGCTCGGCTTCCGCATCGGCAATCTGGCCTACTGCACCGACACCAGCGGCATTCCCCCGGCCAGCCGGCCACTGCTGGCCGACCTCGACGTGCTCGTGCTCGATTGCCTCCGGCGCCGGCCGCACCCGACCCACTTGAGCCTGGACGAGGCCATCGCCACAGCAAGCGAAGTAAGTGCCCGGCGCACGCTGTTCACCCACATCGCCCATGACCTAAAACACGACGAAGTCAATCGCCATTTACCCGCTGGCATGGAACTGGCTTACGATGGGCTTCGCGTGCCGTTGTCTTGACAACATGGACAACTGACAACATGGACAACTGACAACATGGACAACTG
>PWXP01000419.1 GCA_003561895.1 Planctomycetaceae bacterium
AGGTCGGGCACAGGACGTGCCCGACAAGCATCGAACCGCCCTATGCCGTTGTCGGGCAACGCTGCGCTTTTGCCCGACCTACACGGATACGGTAGGTCGGGCACAGGACGTGCCCGACAAGCATCGAACCGCCCTATGCCGTTGTCGGGCAACGCGATGCTTATGCCCGACCTACGGGGGAGTGGCTGATGCGCTACCGCCGTTCGACCACCCCTGGTGCGACGTACTTTTTCACGGTCGTCACCTATCAACGCAGGGCGATCCTTTGCGAACCGGATAGGGTGGCTCTGTTGCGGGAAGCATTCGCCACGGTCAAACAACGGCATGTGTTCCGTATCGATGCTGTGGTGATTCTGCCTGATCATTTGCACTGCCTCTGGACACTACCACCAAACGACGCGGATTACCCCACGCGCTGGATGCAGATCAAAGCCTATTTCACCCGTCGGTGCAGCGCGACGCTCAAAACGGCTCGTTCGTCTGCTCTACACCGCAAACGCGCACAAACAATTTGGCAACCTCGATATTGGGAACACCAAATTCGTGATGAGCGCGATTTTGAACGTCACGTTGATTACATCCATTACAACCCTGTTAAACATGGCCACGTCGCTCGCGTGGCGGACTGGCCTTATTCGAGCTTCCACCGATTCGTGGAAAATGGCACGTATCCGCTCGATTGGACGGGTAATTCCGACTTAGCTGATGGATCAGACTTTGGGGAATGATGTCGGGCAACGCTGCACTTTTGCCCGACCTACAAAGGTTTGGGTGTAGGTCGGGCACAGGATGTGCCCGATGGGCATCAGAACCGTCTGATGGCTTTGTCGGGCAACGCTGCACTTTTGCCCGACCTACAAAGGTTTGGGTGTAGGTCGGGCACAGGATGTGCCCGACGGGCATCAGAACCGTCTGATGGCTTTGTCGGGCAACGCTGCGCTTTTGCCCGACCTACAAAGGTTTGGGTGTAGGTCGGGCACAGGATGTGCCCGACTGATCTTTCATCGCCCGGAGACAAGTAATGAAATTGAAGCAGATTAAAGTCAGTGGTTTCAAGTCGATTGGCAACTCACCCCCTCAAGAGGTGACGTTTGACGATGTCACGATTCTTCTCGGTGCCAATGGCGCTGGCAAAAGCAACGTGGTGTCGTTGATGCGTCTGCTAGGCTCTTTGACCACCGGTACGCTTCAACAATTCGTCGGCAAAATGGGTGTTCGTCAGCTTCTATTCCGAGGCCCGAAAATGACTGAGTCCATGCGTTTTGCGGTCATGCTGGACGCTGATGACAAGACCTCTATCTACGACATCACCTTATCACACGGCCTACCAGATCGCTTATTCGTCAGCAGCGAGCGAGTCAGTGACCAGCAACCCGGGCAACCAAGACCGCAAGAATATGTTCTGTCGGAGGGAGGCAGCGAGGCTCGGCTGGCCGAGGATGAGCGTCCGACCAGTCGAATGCTGACGGCGTTGCTGCGCGGCATCCAGACCTTTCAGTTCCACGACACCTCGGACACGGCGCGGATAAAAGACCGGGTCTATGTCGAAGACGCTCGCTATTTACGCCGTGATGCTGGCAATCTGGCCGCCTTTTTGAAGCGGTTGCAGGATAGCCCGAACCATCGCCGCTATTACGAACGCATCGTGCGCCATGTGCGCAGCATCATGCCCCAGTTCGGGGATTTTATGCTGGAGCCGCTGACTGAAAATGAGCGTTACCTGAGACTCAACTGGATCGATTCAGACCGTGGCGATTACCTGTTTGGTCCCGATCAGATTTCGGATGGTTCGTTGCGCTTCATGGCACTGACGACGTTGCTGATGCAACCTCCCGAGCTACTGCCCAAGGTCATTGTGATTGACGAGCCGGAGCTTGGCCTGCATCCGGCCGCCATTCGGGAACTTGCTGGTATGATCAAGCGCACATCAGTGTATGCCCAACTGGTACTGGCGACACAGTCCACACGGTTGGTGGACGAGTTTTCACCGCACCAGGTTGTAGTGGTTGAGCGCGACTCGACCATCGGGAGCAGCGTTTGCAAACGTCTGGATGCTGACAGCTTGGCCGATTGGCTCACCCATTACACCCTATCCGAATTGTGGGAAAAGAACGTGTTAGGAGGCCAACCTTGATCCGCCTCCATGTCACGACGGAAGGTGCCACAGAGCGCAATTTTCTGAATCAGGTGCTCGCGCCATACCTTGCCCAATTCGGTGTGTTTGCGGATGCGCGCGATGTGATGACCAGCCGTGACCAGCGGTGGAACCGAGAGCATCGAGGCGGTATGACCAGTTACCAGCGTGCTAAGCAGGATATCCTTACTTGGATGAAACAGGACGGTGGAGCCTCCTGCTGGTTCACGACGATGTTTGATCTATACGGTTTACCGGATGATTTTCCAGCCCTGAAATCCACTGCGCACGATGATCCTTATGCACGGGTAGCCGCACTGGAGCATGCTATGGCGGAAGATCTGGGGCACCCTCGTTTTATTCCTTACATACAGTTGCATGAATTTGAGTCTCTGCTGCTGGCTGACATACGACACCTAGACTGGGAATATCTGGAGCATGATCGCCAGATCGCCAACCTCGTGCAGATGGTGGGCGATACCAATCCAGAATTGATTAACGAGGGCAAGCAGACAGCACCTTCAAAGCGCATCCTTAACGAAATCCCCGAGTTCGACAAGCCGACATCGGGTGTTATTGTGACCAAGCATATCGGTCTAACGACCTTGCGGCAACGTTGTTTGCATTTTAATGAATGGGTGGCTCGGCTGGAGGTTTTAGGAGATTTGCGATGAATATCAAAAGATCATGCGCCGGAGGTGCCCGACGGGCATCGAACCGTCTGATGGCTTTGTCGGGCAACGCTGCGCTTTTGCCCGACCTACAAGGATTTTCTATAGGGGTAGGGAAGAGCTTGCGCCCTCCCCTCCCTCCGAACCGTGCGAGCGGTTTTCCCGCACACGGCTCTCCGGTCGATGGTTTCCTCATCGGGATTGGCACGCTACCGCATGG
>PWXP01000550.1 GCA_003561895.1 Planctomycetaceae bacterium
CGGGAATCGGGCCATGCCGGGGTTTGACCAGCACGGTTCCCGCGTTTTAGAATACATTCGTTTGCCGTTCTTCTGGGGTACTTGGCGTGCCTCAGGACCGTGAACGGCTACGGCGAGGTCTTGTCCCCGACAATCGTGTTGGAACACCTCTGGGTTGTAATGCGCCGCCGTCGCGCAGGAAACCAGTAGGCAAGCGGTGAAGCCTCAGGCCATAGCCCGGTCCTTGTCCAGCGTTCATTCACCTGCGGTCGGGCTCGATCCGATAACGCCTCGCCACGTACGCATCCACGGTCTGGATATCGCCGGTCACCGCAGGCAAAGCGATGTATCTTGTCACGGCCAGCAGGTACGTGTCGTCCTCCCCGACTTCCTGCCCCCGACTTCGACTTCCAGCCAATCATTCGCTCCACCGCCGCAGGGGCGGTAGGGGCGGGGCGGCATTGCCGGCCGCGGCGCCCTACCCCACGTCGCCCAATTCGAACGCCCGGCCGTACCGGGTGAGCATCTGCCGCCGCAGGCGGGCGTGCTCCGCCCGGGCGAGGCCGTGGTCGGCGGCGATCAACTGCATGGCGTCGCGCCGGGCTTCGATGAGCAGCTCCTGGTCCCGAAGCAGGTCGGCAATGCGCAGCGGCGGCAGCCCGTGCTGCTGCGTGCCGAACAGGTCGCCCGGGCCGCGCAGGGCGAAATCCTGCTCGGCCAGCTTGAACCCGTCGGTCGATTTGGCGAACGCTTCGAGCCGCTTGCGGGCGGCGTCGGTTTGCGGGTCGGCGAACACGCAGCAGAAGCCGGGATGCCGGCCGCGGCTGATCCGCCCGCGAAGCTGGTGCAGTTGCGCCAGCCCGAACCGCTCGCCGCTCTCGATGGTCATGAGCGTGGCGTTGGGCACGTCGACCCCCACCTCGACCACCGAGGTGCAGACGAGCACTTGGCGCTCGTTGCAGCGGAAGGCGTCCATAACCGCATCCTTTTCGTGCGGGGGCATGCGGCCATGGATCAACCCGACACGGAAGGCTTCGAGTTCGCCGTTGGCCAGCGCCTCGAACCGCTGTTGGACGCTGGCCACGTCGAGCTGTTCCGACTCGTCGACCAGCGGCGTGACGACGAACCCCTGCCGCCCCTCGCGGAGCTTCTTGCGGAAGAAGTCCCACCAGCGTTCCCGCTTGTCCTCGCCGGCCAGGTAGGTGTTCACCTTCTGCCGGCCGGGGGGCAGGTCGCGCAGGGTCGATACGTCGAGGTCGCCGAACAGGGTCATGGTGACCGAGCGGGGGATGGGCGTGGCGGTCATCACGAGGTAGTGCGGGTCGGGCCCGGCGTACTTCAACTTCGCCCGCTGGCGGACGCCGAACTTGTGCTGTTCGTCAATGACCACCACACCGAGCTTCGCGAAACGGACATCCTCCTGAATGATCGCCTGCGTGCCGATGACCAGGTCGAGTTCGCCGGCGGCGATCGTCTCCAGCAGCGCCGCCCGTGGCTTCGCCGGCAAGCCCCCGGTGAGCAGCCCGCGGCGGACCTCGCTGCCGGTGAGCAGTTTCTCGACGGTCTGCGCGTGCTGGCGGGCGAGCACCTCGGTGGGCGCCATGAGCGCGGCTTGGTAGTCGTGCGCGACGGCCAGCAGCATGGCGTACAGGGCCACGACGGTCTTGCCGCTGCCGACGTCGCCTTGCAGGAGGCGGTTCATGGGTTTGGAGCCGGCCATGTCGGCGGCGATTTCGGCAATGGCTTGCTCTTGGCCCGCCGTCAGTTCGAAGGGAAACAGCCGCCGGATGCGGGCGTCGATCTTCGCCGAGGCGGCCAGTCCCGGGGCGCGGCGGATGTCGGCCTGCTGTCGCCGCCGCACGGCCAGCGCAAGCTGCAAGATAAACAGCTCCTGGTAGACGAACCGCCGCCGGGCCGCTGCGAGGCTTTGCTTGGCGTCGGGGAAGTGGATTTGCGGCAGTGCCCGGGCGATGGGCCACAAGTCGTGCCCGGCAAGGTACTCGGCAGGGAAGGTTTCCTCGAGCAGCGGGCCGTATTCGTCGATGGCGTGGCGGGCGATCCGCCGCATTTCCCACTGGTGTAAGCCCTCGGTGAGCGGATAGACGGGCAGGATGCGTCCGGCGGGGTCCTCTTCCTCCTCGGCCAGCGGCTCGACGCGGGGGTGTACCATGCGCCACACCAAGCCCTCGTACTTCGGCTTGCCCGAAAGCATGACCCGCTGCCCGAGGGTGAACTTTTCGCGCATGAAGGGCTGGTTGAACCACAGGGCGCGGAGGAAGCCGCCGCCCTGGCGCACCAGCACGCCCAGGAGCGTCTTGCCGGCCCGAGTCCCGCGCAGCTCGATGTCTTCGACCACGCCGCACACGGTTTGCAGCTTGCCCTCTTCGAGTCGGTCGATAGGGCGCTGGTCGGTCAGGTCCTGGTAGTCGCGCGGGAAGCAGAAGAGGACGTCGGCGGCGGTATGCAGTCCCAGCCGGTGGAGCAGATCGACCCGCGCCGGGCCCACGCCCTTGAGGTACTGCACCGGCGTGGCGAGGATTTGCGCGGGCGTTTTATCGGTAGTGTCCATGTTGGCAGGGCAGCGATCGCCGGGCTTACGAAGCGACTTTTGCGAAACTCCGGTATGCGGCCGGATTCCCTTCAGAAACCGCTGGGTCGTACCGGCAAAGTTAAGATGACAGGCTACTATTCGGGAATCGTATGCGGGATTCGGGTTTGCTTCAACACCCTCACGGCAGGGGGGGTGCCGTGTGGCCTGCAATTCGCACATTAGGGGTTTGCGGAGCAAGAGCCCTCGGACGCGACACCAACGGCACCTTCGCCTCACCCCTCCCGCGGCTCCGCGGCGCCGATTGCGCCGAGGGCCTCCTGGATCGATGCGTAGTTGCGAGGCGCGCCAACGTGTTCCGGCCAGTCGACTCGCCGCAACAGGTTGCGCACCGGGCTCTTGGTGCCGGCCAGCGCGAACCGCACGCCGTGGCCGCGGTAATCTTCCATCAGCGTCACCAGCCTCTCGGCTGCGGTGGCGTCGACGTCGTTCACCCCCGACATGTCGACAACCACCCACTGCAGGTCGTGGTCGGCATGCAGCCGGTTTCGGAGCCATTGCTCCACGAATCCCATGTTGGCGAAGTACAGTGCGGCGTCAATCCGCACGAGCAATACGCCCGGCGACGTCCTCGCCTGCGGGTAGCGCTCCACGCTGCGAAAGACGCCCGCGGACTCCACATACCCGAGTTCCGTGATGCGCGGGTGCGAAGTGCGCCAGACGTACAGGGCAAGGGACAGCCCGACGCCGCCCAACACCCCGGCTTCCGGCCCCGCGCCGAGCGTCAGCAGGAAGGTGAGGACGAGCGCGATGCCATCGCCCTTCTTCACCCGGAACGTGCGCCGCGCCGCGCCGAAGTCGACCAGCCCGGCAACCGCCGCGATCACGATGGCGCCCAGCGCCGCGCGGGGCAGGTAGTAGAACAGGGGCGTGAGGAACAGGAGGGTCAATCCGATCACGGCGGCGGTGACGACCGAGGCCAGCGGCGTGCGGGTGCCGGTCCGGTAGTTCACGGCCGTCCGGGAGAACCCGCCCGTCACGACGTACCCGGAAGTAAACGCCGCCGCGAGGTTCGCCAGGCCCAGGGCGCGGAGTTCCTGATTGGGGTCGACGCGGTAGCGTTCGCGAGTGGCGATGTGCTCGGCCACTGCAATGGACTCGATGAAGCCGATGAAGACAATCGTCAGCACCGCCGGCACGAGACTCGCGGCGCCGGCGGCGTCTACGTGCGGCAGGCTGAGCGGGGGCAGGCCGTGCGGTACCTCACCCACGATGGCCACCCCCTGCCGATCGAGGCCAAGGACATAGACCAGCAGCGTCGCCATAACGACGAAGAGCATGGCCGCGGGAAATCGCGGCGCCCTGCGCTGGAGCATCACAAGGAAACCGATTCCGGCCAGGCCGATGGCGAGCGTTACCCCATGCGTTTCGCTGAGGCGCCGGCTTGCCTCCCAGGCCAGCAAGGGCGCTGAATGGCCGTCGGCAAGCGGGACGCCCAAAAGGTGCTTCAGTTGGCTCAGCCCGATCAGCACGGCGGCGCCGGCCGTGAATCCCGTAATGACGCCGTGGGAAAGGTAGTTCGCCAGGAAGCCCATCCTGGCCAAGCCCATCAGGAACTGCACCGTGCCGGCCAAGAGCGTCAGTAGCAGCACGAGCTGGACGTACTCCGCGCTGCCCGGCTCGGCCAGCGGCGCGACGTTGGCAAGGACCAGAAGCGACAGCATGGCGACGGGCCCGACGGCTAGGTGCCGGGAAGAGCCGAACGCGGCATACACGACCAGGGGCGCGAGCGAGGCATAGAGGCCGACTACCGGAGGCAAGCCCGCCAGCATGGCGTAGGCCATGCCCTGGGGCACGAGCATGACGCCGACGATCAGCCCGCCCGGCAGATCGCCGGCCAGGTCGGCTCGCCGGTAGCGCCGGAGCCGGCCGATGGCCGGGAAGGCGTTCTCCGCCCATGGTGCGCCGCGGCCGCCGCTGTTGCCGGCATCGCTCACAGCCCCGCCCGTTCGATGATCCAAAGGAGCAGCACCAGCGCCACGGCCACCGGCGCGACGAGCACCCAGGCGTGGACCCTGAACAGTTCCGGCAAGGTCAGCGTTCCGAAGTCGCCCTTGCGCAGGATTCCGGCCGCGAGTTTCGGGTAGAGGGCGGCGAAGAGCCCGGCGCCGATCAGCATGCCGACCGCCCCGCCCAGCAGGGCGTCCAAGTAGCCGTTCCCGATGGCGCCGGCCACGGTTCCGGGACAGTAGCCCAGCAGGCCGAACCCCACGCCGAAGATGAGCCCGCCAATCACCGATGTGCCCACCGAACCGGGTTTGGGATGGAGCTGCGCCAGGCCGAGATCGCGAGGAGCATGGCCGTGGCAATGCCGCCGGCGAAGAAGCAGCACGCGGCGATCCAGCCGCTTACTGCCAGTTGCAGCACCCCGCTAATGCCGTGCCCGCTCGTGCAGCCGCCGGCCCAGCGCGCGCCGAAGCCCAGAATCACGCCGCCGGCGAGCGCCGCGACGAACCGGACGGCGGGCGAGCTGCCGAAGGCCGCCGCCCAGATCGAGGGCACCCAATCGAGGGAAAAATCGCCGGAAAGCAGCGCCGAAAGCGCCGCGCCCACGACCACCCCCAGAACCAGCATCACCTCCCAGTCGACCGCCGGAAGGAACTTCTTGTAGTAGTCCTTTTCCTGGACCTTCTCGCCGCGCACCAGGCGCTCGATCATGCCGCTGGTGCGCGCGAACGCGGTCGAACAGCCGAGGGTCTTGTTCAGGAACACGACAATGCCGCAACTGAGCAGCCCAATGCCGACGCCCACGGCGTACGGCGACCATCGGGGCATGGTGAGCCAGTCCATCAGTCCGCCTCCTGTGTTGGAAGTGTTACCGGTAGTCTTCTTTGCCGAGGAACGCGGGGCCGTGCGGCGCCTTGCACATGGGGCAGGCGGGCGCGAGGCCGGCCGCACCGTAGCCCATCATCCCCCCGGCCACGTTCCACACGTTCTTGAAGCCTTCCCGCTTCAGCAAGCTGGCGCCCAGGCTTGAACGGTGCCCCGTGCTGCACACCACGACGATCCGGCTGTCCCTCGGCAGCTTGCCGTACCGGGTGCGCAGGTCGGGCGCGGGAATGTTGGCGGCGCCCTCAATGCGCCCCGCCTCGAACTCGCCGCTGGCGCGCACGTCGACGAGGACGAGGCCGTCTCCCTCGCGCATCATTTCGCGCAACTCGTGGGCCGAAAGCTGAGGGATATGGTCGGTGGGCAGTCCCTGCCGGGCCCAGTTGTAGAGCCCGCCGTCCAGGTAGCCGACGGTGCGGTCCAGGCCGACGCGGCGCAGCCAGTCGGTGGCCTCCGCCGCCTGTTCAGCCCTTTCGCACACCAGGAGGATGTCCCGGTCGACCGGCACAACCCATCCGGCGAATGTGACGAAGTTGCCGCCGAAGTCGACGTGGATCGACCCTGCCACGTGCTGACCGCCGAAGGCGTCGTAGTTGCGGCAGTCGAGCACGACGGTGCCGTCTCGGCCGGCCCGGGACGCGAACTCCTTGGGACCGATTGGCGTGGGCATCGCCAAATCCTTGACCATGGCCGGGCCCTCGGCATTGGTGGCGCTGCACCGGCTGAAGTGGTCCGGGGCGGCCGGCATATGGGTCGTCAGCGAGGCGATGAACTCTTCCTTGCTCTTGATCTGCAAGGCGGCGTTGTACCGCTTCTCGTAGCCAATCGTGCTCGTGCGCTTGGCCCCCATGGCCCTGCCGCACAGCGACCCGGCGCCGTGGGCCGGATAGACTTCGCAGAAGTCGGGCAACTTCAGAAGTTTGCCGTGCAGGTTGTCGTAGAGCCGGGCGGCCAATTCCTGGGCCCTGCCGGGGAACAGGTCGGGGCGGCCCACGTCGCCCACAAACAGCGTGTCGCCGCAGAAGATGGCCACCGGCTCCTTGCCGCGAGCGCGGTCGGTTACCACGTAGGTGATGTGTTCCGGAGTATGTCCCCCGGTGTCGAGCACGTTGATGGACAAGTCCTCGATGTCGAAGCTGTCGCCTTCGGCCACGGCAACGTGCTCGAATTGGCACCCCCCCGCCCTGGGCGCGTAAATCTTCGCCCCGGTCTTCTCAGCCAAGTCGAGATGGCCGGAGATGAAGTCGGCGTGGAGATGGGTTTCCAGGATGTGCGTGATCTGCATGTTCATGTTCCGGGCTGCGTCGATATAGGTTTGGACGTCGCGCCGCGGGTCGACAATCGCGCACTTGCCGGAACCGCCGAGCAGGTACGAGCTGTGGGCCAGGCCCTCGACGAAGAATTGCTGTACGAACATCGCTTTCAGCCTCCTTCCAGTTTTCGGATAGGTATACCGTCACAGGTACTTCTGGTACGCCGCCACGGCCAGGGTATCGCAGCGTTCGTTTTCCGGGTGGCCGGTGTGGCCGCGGACGTGGGTGAACTTGACGCGGTGGCGGGCGAGCTGGGCGTCGAGCCGGCGCCACAGTTGTTCGTTCTTGATGGGCACCAGCCGGCCCCCATCGCGGCGCCGCCAGCCCTGGGCCTTCCACTTGGCCAGCCAGTCGCGGATGCCGCGGCCCACGTATTCGCTGTCGGTAACCAGTTCGACCGTGGTGGGGCGCTTCAGCGACTCCAGGCCGTGGATGGCGGCCAGCAGTTCCATGCGGTTGTTGGTCGTCTGACGCTCGGCGCCGAACCGTTCCAGTTCCTTGCCGCTGGCCGGATGGCGCAGCACGAAGGCCCAGCCGCCGGGCCCAGGGTTTCCGCTGCATCCGCCGTCGGTGTAAAGAATGACTTCGGGGGTGTTGTTCACATGGGTGGGCATCGTGCTCAGTATCCGTTCACGGGATATCCGTTCACGGGTCGGCGCGGCCCGTTTTCTCCGCTACACGGGAAGGGGGACAGTCCCCCGTGAACGGTTATCGTGCTCATTTGACCGCCTGCGCCTGGGCGTTCTGCACCCGACGGCGCATGAAGTCGAGCCGGGGTTTGGTAATCTCCTCGAAGTCGGCGCCCATGGCGGTTTCGAGTCGGTGCGGCTCCTCCAGCCGCCAGGGGACGCGCACGGTAAACGTGCTGCCCCGGCCCAACTGGCTTTCCACGTACACCTCGCCGCCGAGCAATTTGCTCAGCTCCTTCACAATCGACAGGCCCAGGCCCGTGCCGGAGTATTCGCGGGTCATGGCGTCGCCGTCGGGCATGGCGGTCCGGCCCTGGCGGAACTTCTCGAAGATGGCCTGCTGGTCCTCCGGGGCGATGCCCACGCCTGTATCGGCCACCTCCAGCACGGCGTACCGCCGGTCGCTACGCACGCGCACGTCGATGCGCCCCCCCTCCGGCGTGAACTTGATGGCGTTCGACAGTAGATTGCCCAGGATCTGCTGGACCCGGGGCTGGTCCTGGTGCATGGTGGGCAACTCGGGCTCGAACTCGGTCAACAGGTCGATATTCTTGCGTTCGGCCAAGGGTCGGGCCATGTCGCACTGGGCGCCTGCCACGTGCTCGATGCGAAAGTCGCTCAGCCGAAAGTTCATCCGCCCGGCCTCGATCTTGGCCAGGTCGAGAATGTCGTTGATCATCTCCAGCAGCATCTTGCCCGATTGCCGAATGTTCGCCACGTACTTCTTGTGCTTCTCATCCAGCGAATCGATCGAGCCGAGGACGTCGCTGAACCCGAGAATGCTGTTCAGCGGGGTGCGCAGCTCGTGGCTCATGGTGGCCAGGAAGTCGCTCTTGATGGTGTTCAACTCGTACAGCCGCATGTTCATCTGGGCCAGTTCGTCGACGTTGGCGTCGAGGTCGGCGTTCACGTCGCGTAGCTCCTCCTGGATGGCCACCAGATGGCGCAGCATGCGGTTGAATGCGATGGCCAGCGACTCGAACTCGTCGCCGGTGTGGATGTCGGCCCGCAGGCTGATGTTGCCGTGGCTGACCGCATCGCTGACGTCGCGCAGGTGGCGGAGCGGCTTGACGATGACGTATCGGATAATCAGATAGGAGGCCAGCACGGCCAGGAAAGCAGTGATGATGGCCGTGGCGATGAGAATGGCCCGGTTCCAGTTCAGCGCGGCCTGCATGGGCTCGTTAGGAATGGTAACCTGGACGATGGCCATCAGGTCGCCTTCGGTCAGCGGGGCGGCCGGCAGGCCGCCACCCCACGTCGCAGCGCTGCCGGGTGGGTCGTACCCGCCCGAGCGAACGTTGTGGCACAGCACGCACGATTCCTCGGCGTACACCGGCTGGTAGTATTCGTATTGGCTGCCGCCGCCGACCAGCCGCTCGTAAAACTCCGGCCCTTGCCGTTCGTCGCCGTCGGGGTCGGCCGCCGAGGGCACGAACTGCTCAAGCAAGGTTTCCTCCAACAGCCTTTTCGGTTGCCGACTGCGAGAATAGGGCCGGATGAACCGCGACTCGTACTCCTGCTTGCGGAGGATGCCCGCCAGGTTCTGCACCAACGGCTTGAACTGGTCGTCGGTTTCAAAGTTTTCCCAGTGCTCGAACAACATGATCTGGTCGACCAGAAGGCGGCCCGTTGTACGATTCTGCCGAAACACAACCTCCTCGGTGCGGGCCGCCACCCACCAAAAGCTGGCCGCAATAAGCAGCAGATGTGCCACCCCGAACAGAAAAAGGCACTTCCGCTCAAGGCTCGATTCGCCGAGCACGCGTTTGATGGATTGGTACGACATATCTGTATCACCTAGGCTTCATTCTAGCGTCCCACCCTTGGGTGTGCCAGGGCAAACGGCACGAGGCTGCGATCCAGACATAAGCACCGGCTCGCCCGCGACCGCCCAGCAGGCCGCTGGTGAGCCGGCGGGGCGGGCACACGGGATCACGCTTATCTAACGCATCCGGGCCATCTGCGGGCCGTCTCGACGCCGATCCGGCCGGACAGGGGATTCTAGCCTCCCCCACGCAAGCCAAAACTGGCATTTTCCGCTTTTTCGCCTCTGCCGCAGCAATTCCTTGTGGCCTACGCGCGTTGCACACCCCTACATATTGTACCCGACCTACCGGGCGTACCCTACATGTTGTGCCCAAATGGCGGCGTGCAATACCCTGGCTGAGGTCCCAGCAGCATAACTCGACCAACGTGTACAGCCACTGGTTCAAGTGCCAACAGCCGATGTTCGACCACACGTTGCGGACCTGTTGCCGGCCCGCGCCCCAAACCTCCTTCACGTCATGGAAGTGTTCCTCGATCTACCAGACATACTACCTCCTAAGGGAAAGCCCTTTACCATAGTGTACAAAATAGTGAACACAGTATCGCTCTACGCATTATCGTCGCGACGTCAGCGAATAGCATTAGCGGTCGCGAGCCGCATAATAACCTCGGTGAAACCGGAGAACTGGCTTACGAAACCCCAACCCGTAATGCCTGGGGGGCGGATTCGTTGCCCCGATATGTACTGTGAAGCCGTGTTCGAGCCTTCGGAATGGAAATCGGTCTGGGTGGTGATTCATCGTACGGATCCCCCTCAGGAACCGCCAAAGCTCGGAGCCATGTTGCGGCTCATTGCGCAACTCGGCGGGTAGGTTACCGCCAAACCGCCCCGATCCGCCCGGCCCGCAGACGATTTGGCTTGGGCACGCCCCGCAGCAAACCACCGTTGAAGGCACCTATGGCGATGGCAAGCTCGAACCACTGAAGGTCACGCCCGAAAGCCGCCGCAAGGACGTGCGGGTGATGGCGGAAGGGGCCGGGGCGGGCTGAGGCGGAGTATCCACCAGCGGTGCAGGTTGGGGCCGGCCCGCCCCCCAACCCTTCCCATTGACAACGGCCGGCGCTGCGAGCATGATAGAGGGATACCATTTGGGCCAACCAGCGCCGGAGCGTTTCCGGGCGCCGCGAACGGTCAGCTTTATTGAAGGAGATTTTTGGTGTCCTCGATTCGAACGATTCCATGCTTGATGGTTGCCGCCATGCTCGCCACGGCGGGCCACGCGGCCGATGACGGCTTCACGCCCCTGCTGAGCGGCGAGGACCTGTCGGGCTGGACGCAGGCCGAGGGTTGGGCCGCCGAGGACGGCGTGCTCAAGGTGGTCGGCCGCGGCGGCAATATCTTCACCGAGAAGGAGTTCGAGAACTTCGAACTCCGGTTCGAGTTCAATATACCCGAGGGCGGCAACAGTGGCGTGTTCTTTCGCCGCGGCGGCCTGGAGGTGCAACTGCTGGACGACTACGCCGAGAAGTACGCCAACCTCCAGGATTGGCAGTACAACGGCGCGCTGTACGGATTCGCCGCGCCGCGCGAGCGGGTGAGCAAGCGCCCCGGCCAATGGCAGACGATGACCATGCGCCTGGACGGCCAGCACCTGACCGTCGTTCTCAACGGTACGACGATCGTCGACACGAACCTGGACGATCACCGGCGCGGCGATAACCCCCACCCCGGCCTCGCCCCCGGCCCCGGCCGCCTGGGATTCCAAAACTACGGCGGCGCCGGAATCGAGCTGCGCAATATTCGGATCAAGGAACTATGAACGCCCTGCCGCGCCGTCTTCGCAAGAGGGTTGTAGCCAGTGAAAAACGCATTCCTTTCAGATGTTTGTGGCACATCCCTACGCATCTGCTGCGTTATTGCGGTGGTACTCTCTCTGCCGACTCTGGGGCTGATCGTTTCGTCTACTGTCCTCCCGGCGGCCGAGCCGGCCGAGTTTCGCCCGATGGCCGACCTGCCGCCGCTTTTGGAGTTCCTCGACGGGCGCAAGGTGGAGACGGTCGAACAGTGGCCGGCGCGGAGGGAGGAAATCCGCCGCCTGCTGATGCGGTATTTCACTGGGGCGCCACCCGAGGCGACGCCGGCGGTGGTCGAGGCCGAGGTGCTCGAACAGCGGCGCAGCGACGACGGCTCGACGCGGCGGCGGGTGCGCGTAACGCTCGATACGCCCAACCGGCGTGCGTTCGAGATGTGGGTATGGCTGCCCGAGGGCGACGGCCCCTTCCCGCTGCTATTGACCGCGCCGCGCGACTACCAGATTCCCTGGGCTGAGTTGGCGCTGGA
>PWXP01000546.1 GCA_003561895.1 Planctomycetaceae bacterium
CACAAAATGAAGTAACGGTTGGAATAATTGCAAGTGTCACAATACTGCCCGATAAATTAGAACTGGCTATTGGGCAAAAAGAACCAACCATAGACGCTGAGATACACATTATTGTAGCTCTTCCGGCACAACAAATAGTGCTGGATCAACAAGCAGTCTTAATACACGTCATAAAGAGCTTAACAATTGATTTGCCAGTCCAGGAGATAGAAATAGAACAGCAAGAAATATCAATCAACATCAGCAGACATTACAGAAATCCTTATTGTCCGATAGACAGCCCATATACCCCAAAAGATTCACCTTATACGCCACAAGACAGTCCATACACGCCAAAAGACTCGCCATATCAGTCGACGACGAGTCCATATACAAGATATAATCCGCCTAAATGTAGTTAATTATGAAAGGCTACACAACAATAGAAAACATAGAAGATTATTTGCTTCAATCAATTGATGCGTCTTTTAAGTCCCAAATTGAAAACTGGATAGAAGCAATGGAAACCTTTATTGAAAAAGAAACAGAAAGAATTTTCATCGCAGACGCAGTTGCTTCAAGTAAGAAATATGACGGAGATGGTGAAAGAATACTTTACATAGATGATGCAGTAGAGGTTGAAGAAGTAAAGGTTGACGACGAAGAGATTGATTGCTTATTTTATCCAGCGAACACTTTACCTAAAACATCATTAGTTGCCAAAGACAGTAAATTTGATTACGGTAATCAGAATGTTGAGGTAAAAGCAAAGTGGGGTTATTCAATAGCAGTGCCAAAAGACATAGAGTTTGTAACAACCGTTCTTGTGGCAGGAATAATCCAGCACTCATTAAGCCACGAAGGAGAAGTCCAGAGCTTAACGATGGGAAGATATAGCGTCACCTACAAAGACGAACAGCAGTTAAAAGACTTTGAGAGAACCAAAGACATTTTACAAAATTACAGAAGATATTTATGAGAGTCTTATGGGACAAAACAGTTAATGTCAAAAGGCTGGTAGCTCATTCGGGCACACCAGTTGAAGACACCGAGGAATATGAAACTCACCTGAGCAATGTTCCTTGCAATATACAATCGATGGAAGATTCATTCGGAACGGATTTAGAAGGTTCTTACGGGAAGGATTTTCTTATGTTCTGTCCCCTTTTAGATATTAAACAGCACGATAAGATTGTAGACGGATCTGATGAATATCTTGTCACGGGGAACGAAGGGTATTCTCTGAAAGGTCAAAGCCATCTGGAAGTAAGGATTAGAAAGCAAAAATGAGCATAGAGGTAAAGATCAACATAGCCAATCTCCCGGAGTTTAAGGAGGCTTTAAGGGGAGTTGAGGGTAATATCAATAGGGGAGTAGGGGAAGCATTACAGGAAGTGGTAGCATTGGTCTTAAACAGAGCACAGCATGCAGCCCCAGTCGATACGGGCAGATTAAGGGCAGACATTAGAACAAGGGTTCATGAAAAGGAATTACAGGGCGAGATTTATAACGAGGTAGAATATGCCGTGTATGTCCACGAAGGAACTTCAAGAATGGCAGGCAGACCCTATTTAAGAGATGCTATAACAGCGAATGCCAATGCAATAAAAGAAAGAATAAACAAGCGTTTAGAGTTAATAGCAAAAAGAGGATTATGATACAAACAATACAAGCAAAAATAAAAACATTATTAGATACACTAGACGATGTAGTAGGGGTTTATGAAAATCCTCAAGCAGAAACAACCGGTTACCCCTACATTTATCTGACTTGGGAGGGCAACGAATCGGAGCTGATTACAAACCAAGAAGACAGAGTGACTTTGATTTATAAAATTACGATGGTTCAGGAAAAGATAGAAGAATTAAAAGGCAGGTCAGCGGCTGAAAAGACCTCAAGGGTAAGAGCATGGGATATAGAAACATTATTCAGAGAGAACAATGACCTGGGTTTAGCATCGGTATTAAGAGTTTTACCAGTAAGCACGACAAAAAGATATGATGCTTCATCCACCAGGATTATTTTAGAAACAAGGGTGCAGGTTCAAATACTAGCTGAAGTTAAAATATAAAGGTCGAACGCATTATAAACTAATAAATTAAACTAAAATGGCACACATAGGACGAAGAAATACAATCGGAGTTGCAATAGAGCAAACTCCAGGAACAGTAGAAGCACCGAAGTTTTATATTCCTTATTTGGAATGTAATCTACAAGAAAAACACACTCCAATAGCCGAAACCCAAGCAAGGGGAGTAAGAGATATGGAGGGTGAAGGAGTTGTAGAGGGCAAGAAATGGGGAGAGGGCTCGCTAGACATTGTCCTTGACCCGACAACAGCACCGTTATGGTTTGCATTGGCTTTAGGGGAAATTAACAGCACGGGAGCTGGACCTTATTATGACCACGCAATTACAAGGGCAGCTAATGATCCCCTGACAGCTACAATCTGGAGAGGAAGAGTGATTGACCAGATGAACTTTCTCAATTCAGTTGTAAATTCTCTTGAGCTTAACTTTGCCGATGACGTAGCAAAACTAAGCATTGATTTACTGTCTAAATATCCCGTAACACAGGCAAGAACACCGAGCGTCGAAGAGTTAGACTACTACACCTTCAAAGACGCTACGGTAAAGGTAGGGTCTTTGGCAGATGCAAAGATAAGAGAAATTACGCTGAACATAGAAAATAACGCAGAAGCATTACACGCACCAGGCGACAATGACGTCAACGAAATAGTCTGGAAAGGTTTCAGGGTTTCAGGAGAGTTCTCCTTAAAGTTTGAGAACACAACCCACAGAGATGCTTTCCGTGACTTAGACAAGCAGGACTTAGTCATAACCTTTGAAGGACCAGATGATGAAGAAATTGTAATCACCATCCCGAAATTCAGGGTAAATGACTGGGGTCTTGAGAATCCAAACGATGATTTAGTTCTTGAGAATATCTCTTTTGTCGGAGAATACGATGAAGTAACAGAAGAAACAATCAACGTTGCGATTCACAACAAGGTCGAGAAATTCGTAGAAGGATCATAA
>PWXP01000501.1 GCA_003561895.1 Planctomycetaceae bacterium
TCGCAAAACCCACATCAAACAAAGAAAGAGCATTTCTGTCATTATCAACTAGGCAGACTGCGTAAGCTACGTTAAATTTTCTCCTCGTGGAACAGGAATTACCGTTTGCGGTACTAGCGCCGTGAAACAGGAACCGGACGCTAGCGCGTTCCGGCTGATTTCCTGCCGCGGCCGGGGCCCGGGGCGATTTCCGACCCCCTGAACGCTTACAAAAAACGTTGGTCACCGTCCCGCCGGCGCTCGCCGAGCAGGAAAATGTCGCGCAGCGACTGCTCGTCGCGCGCGGCGGTCCAGCGGAAATTGAAGTCCGGGCTTTGCACAATCTGGGCGATGGCCGCCAGGCTGCGCAGGTGCCGGTTCCGCTCGGCCTTCGTCCCGGCCAGTACGACCACCGCGCGCACCGCCGGCGCGGCGTCGCTGAAATGGACTCCGGGCAGGCAGCGGGCGATCAGCATGTGCATGGGGCCGTCGCCTTCGAACACCAGGTGCGGGATGGCGAACTCGGGCGTGAGGGCGGTGGACCCCCCCTGTTCGCGGGCAACCAGGAGCCGGCGGAGTTTCGCCGGCGGGAGGCCCACGCGGTCGGCCAGGGCGTCGGCCGCCCGCTCGAAGAACAGGTCGCGGGGCATGGGCTCGGCAAGGTCCAGCACGGGAGCGTGTTCGACGAGCTGGTCGAAGTGGTCCGGCACGATGGTGTCGCGCTCGCGGATGATCGTTTTGAGTTCCGATTCCAGCGTGCCGGTGACGAGTTGCCGGGAGGTGAGCCGATCGAGCAGGTGCAGCAGGGCGTACTCGCGCGTGGCCCGGGCTCGCCCGTAGAACCAATACGCGATGAACCCCAGGAGGACGAGGCCGAAGCTGACCAGGTAGGCCTCGAGACCCATCGCGAGGATCAGCAGCAGGAACCCCCCGAGGCCGAGAACCTGGAGCCACGGGTAGAAGGGGGCGCGGAACTGCGGCCGGTAGTTTTGCAGCCGGCCCTCACGGCAGATGATCACGCACAGGCAGGAGAGGGCATAGGTGAGGATCAGCACCGCCGAGGCGGCCCCGACGAGGACGTTCAGTTCGACAAACAAGGCGGCGGCCACCAAGAGGCCGGTCGCGGCGACGGCGACGTGCGGCGTCTGGAATCGGCCGTGGATTCGCTTCAGTCCGGGGGGTACCAGATCGTCGCGGCTGAGGGCCACGAGGAACCGCGAGGCGGCCAGGATGCCGGCGTTTGCGGTCGAGATGAACGCCAGCACGGCGGCGCCGCCCATCACCCGCGCCCCCCAACTGCCCAGGAAGACGCCGGCGCCGTCGGAGATGGGCGTCAGGGAGCCGTCCAGCGCGCCGGCCGGGAGCACCCCGGTGGTCACCAGGACCATCAACGTGTAGCAGGCGGTGACCACCAGCAGGGCCAGCAGCATGCCCAGGGGGATGTCGCGGCCCGGATTGGCCACCTCCTCCGACACGCTGGACACCTTCAGCAAACCGCCGTAGGCGACGAACACGAACCCCGTGGTGAACAGCACGGCGGGCAGGCCCCGGGGCGCGACCGGATCGAAGTTTTCGGGCCGGACGGCGGGCAAGCCGGCGACAATATATATACCCATCAGGGAGAAGAGCCCCAGCACCAGCACCACCTGCACCCGCGCCGCGCCGCGCGTGCCGACGATGTTCAGCACGGTGAACACCGCGGCCAGGGCCACCGCGATCCACTGCATGGAGAGGTTCGGCAGGTGGGCGCCGAGGATAAGCCGGGCGAACGCTCCCAGGCCGACCAGGGCGAACGAACTCTTCAGCGAGAGCGCGAACCAAGTGAGCAGCCCGCCAATGGTGCCCACGGCAGGGCCCAGCGCGCGGGTGACAAAGAAGTAGACGCCGCCGGCCCGCGGCATGGCGGTGGCCAGTTCGGCCACGTTGAACAGGCCGACCGAGGCCAGCAGGCCTGCGAGGAGGTAGGAGACCACCATCGCCGGTCCCGCTTGGGCGTAGGCAAGGCCGGGGAGGACGAAGATGCCGGAGCTGATCATCGCGCCGGAGGCGATGCAGAAGACCTCGAGCAGGCCCAGAGTTCGCTTCAACTTCAAACGCGGTCTCCTGGAAGGGGGCTGGCTTTTTTACCTGCCGGGGCAGGATACCGACACGCTTCTGCCGCTCACCGAACCGCTTCCGAGGGAGGACGACCCCCACGTGCGCGGCCCCGAGACGCAACCTAACCAAGGTATTATATGCGGGTCCGTTGCCGTGGGGAAACCCGGTGTTGTGCAAGTCGAGATGGTCGGACCAGGGCGGCGATCCGAGCCCGATCCTCCCGGTCGAGAAACGTGCTCCCGGCGATCCGTTCAGGGGGGGTTTCCGGGCCAGGGCCCCTGGCCCAGCGGCTTGCCTTCCTTGACGAGCCGCAGGCCGCGCTCGATCGCGTCGAAGTTCTCCAGCGACATGATGAAGTGGACGCCCGCACGCCGGTAGCGGCGCCACGTACCGCCCGGGCCGTGGCACACGCCCAGGCCGATGTAATACACGACCGGAATGGTCCGTTCTTCCGCCGCGGCGCTGAGCCGGTCGGCCATGGCGCGGCTGTGGTTGGCGAACAGGACGATCAGCAGCCCGTCGGGCGGCTCCGCTGCGAGCTGCTCCACCAGCTCGGCAACATGTTTGGCCGTCCATATCGAATGGTCGTCCATGATGAGGTTCATGCCGAGCTTTTCTCCCAGGTCGTCCAGGACGCCCATGTACTTCTGCTGGCGGCCCTCGGCGTCGAAGTCGTTCCCGGGCCAACTCCACCAGGCGTTGGGATCATCGGCATACGACTTCGAGGGCGGATAGAGAAAAACGGCGCGGATCGTCTTCTGCCCATTGGCGGCCGTGGCCTTGGCTGTGTGGGTCTCTTGGTTCATGGCGAATGATCCTTATTCGTGTTTTCGTAAGCGTTCACGGGTCGGAAATCCTCCCGGGGCTAGCGCCGCGGCAGGAAATTAGCCGGAACGCGCTAGCGTCCGGTTGTTGTTTCAAGCTGTTTCAAGTTGTTTCAA
>PWXP01000581.1 GCA_003561895.1 Planctomycetaceae bacterium
CAAGCTGGGACCGCGCCCAGCCGAACCGGTTCATGTCGCACAACGGCGAGATCAACACGCTGCGCGGCAACATGAACTGGATGCAAGCCCGCGAGGGCCTGCTGCAAAGCGAGGTGTTCGGCCCCGAGTTGGCCAAGCTGTTTCCGGTGGTCGAGCCCGACTGCTCCGACTCGGGCACGTTCGACAACGTGCTGGAGTTCTTTCTTCAGACGGGCCGCACGCTTCAAGGGGCCGTCATGATGATGGTGCCCGAGGCGTGGCAGCATCACGAGGCGATGCCGGAGGCGAAGCGGGCGTTTTACGAGTACCACTCCTGCCTGATGGAGCCGTGGGACGGCCCGGCCTCGATCGTGTTCACCGACGGGAAGTACATCGGCGCGGTGCTCGACCGCAACGGGCTGAGGCCCAGCCGCTACTACCTGACGCACGACGACCGTGTGATCATGGCCAGCGAGGTGGGCGTACTGCCGATTGCTCCGAAGCTCATCAAGGAAAAGGGCCGCTTGCAGCCCGGAAGGATGTTCCTCGTCGACTTCGAGCAGGGCCGCCTGGTGCCTGACGAGGAACTCAAGAGCACCTGGGCGGCGCAGCGGCCGTACGCCGCGTGGCTTCGGGAGCGCCGGATCGACCTGGAAAAGCTCCCCCCGGGCGACGACGTGCCCGGCTACGAGCCCGAAACGCTGCTCACCCGAATGCAGGCCCACGGCTACACGCAGGAGACCATGCAGTTCATGCTTCTGCCGATGGTCCTGGACAAGCGCGATCCGGTCGGGTCGATGGGCAACGACGCCGCGCTGGCCTGCCTGAGCGACCAGCCGCGGATGCTGTACGACTACTTCCGGCAGCTTTTCGCCCAGGTGACCAACCCGGCCATCGACTCGATTCGCGAAGAGATCGTCATGTCGATGGAGAGCTACATCGGCCCGGAACGGAACCTGCTGGAAACCACGCCCGAGCACGCCAACCGGCTGCGCGTCCCGCATCCGATCCTGACCAACGCCGAATTGTCCGCCATCAAGCAGATGTCGGCGCCGGGCTGGGCGACGCGCGAAATCGACATCACGTTCCCGCGCGAACAGGGCGTGCGCGGTATGACGGCCGCGCTCGACCGCGTGTGCGGCGAGGCCGAGGCGGCAGTCGACCGCGGCTGTACGCTGGTGGTCCTTTCCGACCGCGCGATGGACGACCGCCACGTGCCGCTGCCGGTGCTGATGGCCTGCGGCGCGGTGCACCATCACCTAATCCGGCAGGTGAAGCGCACCCGCATCGGCATCGTGCTGGAGTCGGGCGAAGCCCGCGAGGTGCATCATCACTGCCTGCTGGTGGGCTACGGGGCCGACGCCATCAACCCGTACCTGGCACTGGAGGCCCTGTGGGAGGCCCGCCGCGACGAGCGCCTCGGGGGACTGTCCCAATTTTCGCGGCCGGGCGACGGCACCCCATCGCCCGACGCCTCCGCCGCGAAAATGGGACGGTCCCCTTCCCCTGCGCCCACCTTCCCCGACGACGTCGCGGTCGTGGCCGCCTACCGCAAGGCCGTCTCCAAGGGCATGCTCAAGGTGATGGGCAAGATGGGCATCTCGACGCTACAAAGCTACAAGGGCGCGCAGATATTCGAGGCGGTCGGCCTGGACGACGAGGTGATCGAGCGGTGCTTCGAGGGCACCGGCAGCCGGGTGCGGGGCGTCGGCTTCAGTGTGTTGGCCCAAGAGGCGCTGGAGCGTCACGCCCGGGGATATCCCCTGCGCGAAAACGACCGGCACTCGATGCTTCCGAATCCCGGCGATTTTCACTGGCGCGCCGAGGGCGAGCGGCACATGTGGCAGCCCGAGGCAATTGCCGACCTCCAGGTGGCCGCGCGCACCGACAGCCGCGAGCGGTACCGCCGCTTTGCCGAGCGCTTGAATGCCGACGCGGCCGCCCGCTGCCAACTGAAGGGACTGCTGAGCTTCAAGCCCGAAGCGCTGGCCGATCCGATCCCGATGGACGAGGTGGAGCCGGCCGGCGAGATTGTCAAACGGTTCTGCACCGGGGCGATGAGCTTCGGGTCGATCTCGGAGGAGGCGCATACCTCGCTGGCCGAGGCGATGAACACCATCGGCGGGAAGAGCAACACGGGCGAAGGGGGCGAGGACCCGGCCCGCCTGACGCCGCTGGCCGACGGGCGCCCTAACCCGCGCCGCTCGGCCATCAAACAGGTGGCCTCCGGACGGTTCGGCGTGACGATCCAATACCTGACGCAGGCCGACGAGTTGCAAATCAAGGTAGCGCAGGGCGCCAAGCCGGGCGAAGGGGGCGAGTTGCCGGGGCACAAGGTCGACCGCAACATCGCGCGCATCCGGCATTCCACGCCGGGCGTCGGGCTTATCAGCCCCCCGCCGCACCACGACATCTACTCCATCGAGGACCTCAAGCAGCTCATTCACGACCTGAAGAACGCGAACCCCGCCGCGCGCATCAGCGTGAAGCTCGTTTCCGAATTGGGTGTGGGCACCGTCGCCGCCGGCGTGGCCAAGGCGCATGCCGACCACATCGTCATCGCCGGCGACGGCGGCGGCACCGGCGCCTCGCCCCTTACGAGCATCAAGCACGCCGGCCTGCCCTGGGAACTGGGCCTGGCCGAAACCCACCAGACGCTGGTGCTCAACGACCTGCGCAGCCGCGTGGCACTGCAAACCGACGGCGGGCTGAAGACCGGCCGCGACGTGGTGCTGGCCGCGCTCTTGGGCGCCGAGGAGTTCGGCTTCGCCACCGCGCCGCTCATCACGCTCGGGTGCATCATGATGCGAAAGTGCCATCTGAATACCTGCCCGGTGGGCGTCGCCACCCAAAACCCGATCCTGCGCAAGAACTTCCAGGGCAAGCCGGAACACGTGATCCGGTATCTGTTCCTGGTGGCCGAGGAAGCCCGCGAACTGATGGCGCAGCTCGGCTTCGGCGCCGTCGAGGAAATGATCGGCCGGTGCGACGTACTCCAGCGCAACCCCGAGGTGCAACACTGGAAGATCGACGGGCTCGACCTGACGCCCATCATCATACCGGCCCAAAAGAAGCACGACCGCGTGTCGGTCTTCTGCACGCAGAAGCAGGACCACCAGCTCGAAGCGGCGCTCGACAACAAGCTCATCGCCCTGGCGCGCGGGTCGATCCAGCGCGGGGCGAAGTCGCGCGTGTGGCTGCCCATTGTGAACACCAACCGGGCCGTCGGCACGATGCTCAGCCACGAAATCGCCAAGCACCGCGACGAGCACATGCTGCCCGAAGGCACGATCCACATCAAGCTGACCGGTTCGGCCGGGCAGAGCTTCGGCGCGTTCCTGGCGCAGGGTGTGACCCTCGAACTGGAGGGCGACGCGAACGACTACGTGGGCAAGGGGCTCTCCGGCGGCCGCGTGCTCGTATATCCGCCGAAGGACAGCACATTCGCGCCGGAGGAGAACATCATCGTGGGCAACGTGGTGCTGTACGGCGCCATCCGCGGGCAGGCGTTCTTCCGCGGCCGCGCGGCGGAGCGGTTCGCCGTGCGCAACAGCGGCGCGCACACGGTCATCGAGGGGGTGGGCGACCACGGCTGCGAGTACATGACCGGCGGCCGTGTAGTGATCCTCGGCCCCACCGGCCGCAACTTCGCCGCCGGCATGAGCGGCGGCATCGCCTACCTGTGGGACCCCAACGGCGAGTTCCCCCCCAACTGCAACATGGACATGGTCGAGCTTCAGCCACTGGCAGAAGAAACCGAGATCGACCAGGTGCGCAGCCTCATCGCCCAGCACCAAGAGACGACCGGCTCGACGCTGGCCGCAAGCCTGCTCGGCCGCTGGCCCGACGCCGTGCCCGAGTTCGTCAAAGTGATACCGCTCGACTACAAGCGTGCGCTTGAGGAAGCGGCGAGCGAGCGCTGCCGAACAGAAGGAACGGGAACTTGCGATGGTGGAGGCATAAAACCGTGGGATACGCTTCCAGCGTGTCAGACTATCCCAACGCCCCGGAATCACAACGCCCCCACCGACCCTGCGTCGGTGGAGCGATGATTGACCACTACCAGCCATCTTGCAGACGCAAACATGAGAACCGAAAGCAAACTGATCCAGGAAGGAAGACACTGCACTGTAACACGCGAGCGTTCGCTGTAGCGGCCAAGCATCGCTCCACCGGCACGGGGCCGGTGGGGGCGTTTGAGAATTGAGGCATTTCAGAGGAGTTTTCGTCAGATGGGCAAACCCACCGGATTCATCGAATTCCCCCGAAAGACCGCGCCATACCGCGACCCGGCGGAGCGCATTGCCGACTTCCGCGAGTTCCTGCTCCCCGTATCCGACGAGCAACGGAAGGAGCAAGGCGCGCGGTGCATGGACTGCGGCATTCCGTTCTGCATGTCGGCCATGGGTTGCCCCATCGACAACCTCATTCCCGAGTGGAACGATCTGGTGTACCGCGGGCGGTGGCGCGAGGCGATCGACCGGCTGCACAAGACGAATAACTTCCCGGAGTTCACCGGCCGGGTGTGCCCCGCCCCGTGCGAAGGCGCCTGCTGCCTCGGGGTGATCGATCCGCCGGTGACCATCAAGGACATCGAGTGCGCGATCGTCGACCGCGCGTGGGCCGAAGGATGGATCGTGCCGCGGCCGCCCTCGCAACGCACTGGCAAGCGCGTGGCCGTGGTCGGCTCCGGACCGGCCGGCCTGGCCGCCGCCGACCAGCTCAACAAGGCCGGTCACCGGGTGACCGTGTTCGAACGCGAGGATCGGCTGGGCGGACTCTTGACCTACGGCATTCCCAACATGAAGCTCGACAAGAAGATTGTGCAACGGCGGCTCGACCTGATGTCGGCCGAGGGGGTGCACTACGCGCCGAACTCGGAGGTGGGCACCACCGTCGACGTGGCCGACCTGCGCCGCCAGTTCGACGCTATCGTGCTGTGCTGCGGCGCCACCCGGCCACGCGACCTGCCCATCCCCGGCCGCCAGCTTGCCGGGATCCATTTCGCCATGGAGTTCCTCACCGCCAACACGCACAGCCTGCTCACCACGCACCTTTCCGACGGCACGTACATCTCGGCGAAGGGGAAGGACGTCGTGGTCATTGGCGGGGGCGATACGGGCACCGACTGCCTCGGCACGTCGCTGCGCCACGGCTGCCGCAGCCTTGTGAACTTCGAGCTGTTCCCCAAGCCACCCGAACAGCGCGCCACCGACAACCCCTGGCCGGCGTGGCCGCGCATCTTCCGAGTCGATTACGGCCATGCTGAGGCGGCCGCCCGATTCGGCGAGGACCCCCGCCGGTATTGCATCATGAGCCAGGAGTTCCTCGACGACGGCGAAGGCAACGTGGCGGGCATCCGCACGGTCGAGGCGGAGCCGCGTTTTGAGGGCGGGCGCATCGCCTTCGACGAACGGCCCGGCACCGAACGCACCTGGAAAGCCGACCTCGTGCTGCTGGCCCTCGGCTTCCTCGGCCCCGAGATCGCCCTGGCCGAGCAACTTGGCCTCGCGTGCGACCCGCGGGGCAACTTCCAGGCCGAAGAGGGCAAGTACGCCACCACCGTCGACGGCGTCTTCGCCGCCGGCGACTGCCGCCGCGGCCAGAGCCTGGTGGTTTGGGCCATCCATGAAGGCCGCGGCGCCGCCCGCGAATGCGGCCGCTACCTGATGGGACAGTCCCCTGTCAACGGTTAACCGCGTCGAAGCATATCACGCGACTGGTCGGTCAGTCGTTTCAAGTCGCTGCGGAACCGCTCCTGGTAGCGGTAAAGCCCGGCAACGCCTCCAGTGCCGCGGTCAGCTCCCCCGTGCCGCAGCCGAGGGGGACGATCCTTCCCCGGCTGACGCCGGCCTGCCGCAGGATCGCTTCGGCGGCTCTCGGCTCGCCGTCTGGAAATACGTCTGGACACCGGCGGGACCCGGCCGGTAGCATCCGGCCCGGCGACGGACAGGAATGTCCATCCTACCCCGCCGAAGGATTAGGCATGTCCGTTCTGCCCGCCCGGTAAATGGAAGGGAACCCCCTTGGCGACGAGCAGGAACGCCTATATTTCCAAAAGACACCGAACGAGCATCCCCATGTACATTGCCCTGGTTCTGCTGACCCTCACGGCCGCGGCCGGCGCGCCGGCCGAAGCGCCCGACGTGGCAGTCGTGGCGGCCCCGCGCTTTCGCGAGGCGATGGCGCCGTGGATTCGATATCGGCAGGGGCAGGGGCACCGGGTGGCCGTGGTGGCGGGCTGCCAATCGGCGGATGACATTCGGAAGGAGCTGCGCGGGCTCGCCAGGGGTGGCCGGTTGCGTTACGTGGTGCTGGTAGGCGACGCCGACCCGGCCATGTACACCGACGCCGAGGTCCGCGCCCGGTGCGTGCCCACCGCGTACGTAAACGCCGAGGTGAACGTGCTGTGGGGGTCGGAGCCGCACATCGCCACCGACAACCCGTACGGCGACCTGACCGGCAACGGCGTGCCCGAACTGGCCGTGGGCCGGCTGCCGGCCCACGGCACGGCGGAACTAGCGACCATCATCGCGAAGACGGTGGCCTACGAGCGATCGGCGGACCTCGGGCCATGGCGGCGGCGGGTGAACGTGGTGGCCGGGGTGGGCGGGTTCGGCTGGCTGGCCGACTCGGTGCTGGAGTCGGCCGCCCGCTACTTCCTCACCCGCCTGGTGCCGGCCGAGTACGCCGTGTCGATGACCTATGCAAGCTGGCAGAGTCCCTACAGCCCCGATCCCACGCGCTTCCATCAGGCCACGCTGCAGCGGCTGAACGAGGGGGCGCTGTTCTGGGTGTACGTGGGGCACGGGTTTCCCTACGGGCTGGACCGGGTGCAAACGCCCGGCGGAACGTACCCCATCTTCGACAACGCCGACGTCGACCAACTCGACGCCGCCCACGCCCCGCCCATCGCCCTGTTCCTCGCCTGCTACACCGGCGCCTTCGACGCCCCCGACGATTGCCTGGCCGAGCGGATGCTCGCCCAGGAGGGCGGGCCCGTAGCCGTGGTGGCCGGTTCGCGGGTGACCATGCCCTACGGCCTGACCGTGCTGACCACCGAACTGATGGACCAGTGCTTCCGCCGGCAGCCGGCCACCCTCGGCCGCGCACTGCTGGCCGCCAAGCAGCGCATGGCCGTCGGGCGCGAGGAGGCCGGCCCGGAGCGGGCCATGCTCGACGCCATCGCCGGGGCCGTCAGCCCGGGGCCCGAGATGCTGGCCGCCGAACGAGCCGAACACGTGCTGCTGATGAACCTGCTGGGCGACCCCCTGCTACGCCTGCGGTACCCAAAACCGGTCGAGCTGCACGTGGGCGAGCGGGTACGGGCCGGCGACCGGCTGCGCGTGGAGGGCTATTCGCCGGTCGACGGCGAGGGCAAGGTCGAGTTGGTCGTTGCCCGGGGCCGACTGGCCTTCAACCCCCCGCCCCGCCGCGATTTCCCCACCACGCCGGAAGGGCTCAGCGAGTTGCAGGCCACCTACGAGCAGGCGAACGACGGGCGGCTGGCCGTCGCGCCGCTGGCCACCCGGGCGGGCCGCTTCGCCGTCGACCTGCCGGTTCCCGCCGACGCCGCCGGCGCGTGCCACGTGCGGGTATACCTGGCCGGTGCCCGCCACTACGCCGCCGGCGCGCGGGGCGTGCGCATCGGGCCGGCCAAGGAAAGCCCCGATCCGCCCCACACGGCGCGGCGCTAAGCGCGCGCTTGGGAATGCGCTCGAACATGAGTCCTTTTCTCATTGGTAGCCGTTCACAGGGGGGCTGTCCCAATTTTCGCGGCACAAAGGGCGATTTACCCAATGAGTCGCCGTTTTCGCCGCGAAAATGGGACTGTCCCCTTCGCATAGGGCGGAGAAACGCCCCGTGAACGGTTACCCTCATTGTTGCCTCGGTGGGGCGCCGGGAACCCATCCTACGGAAGAGCCCGCGATTACGCCTTTCAGCCCCGAAGGCACCGTGCCACGCAAGAGCCTACCTCACTACCCCCCAAATGTGCTGGCAACACAGCGGGAGCGATGAAATTCCGACACACGGGCAAGTGTCGCGTCGGTGGGGGAAGGAAAGAACTTGAACTTTTTTGCCGTACCTAAGTGTCGATGCGGCAAAGGATTGCGTAAAAAAAGCAAAAAACACCCAGAGGGGGCATTTGCCGCACGGCCTGTTGTCTGCCAAAATAGTGTAGACGAGGACCTGCTGCGCACTAGGTTTGTACGGGAGCGCAGCCACTATCCGGACCCCGGCACCGGAAAAACGCCGGGCGACGGCATAACGTGACGTACTATCAGTCATCGGTCATGTAGCGAGGTAACGTGAGATGAATGCGGTATTGCGGTTTTCGGTCGCGGCGTCGGTGATGCTCGGCGTCGGCACGCCCGGCGACGCCCAGGTGTACAGCTCCGTCAATTCGTTTTCCGTACCCTGTGGGCAGACGTACCGGGTCGTGCACCAGACGGTGTACGACGAGCGCCAGGCGACGGTCTACCGGATCGAGTACGAGTCCGTCATGGAGGAACGCCAAGTGACCCGCCAGCGGCCCGTGTGGGAAACGCAACACCGGGAACGCCAGTACACGGTCGCCCGGCCGGTGACGGAAACGTCGTATCGCGACGAAACGTACCTGGTGCAGCGCCCCGTTTGGGAGACGGAGATGCGCGACCAAAGCTTCACCCGCGTGCGATACGTGCAGGAAACCTCCGAGCGCGAGGAGCGGTACACGGTGTCGCGGCCGGTTTGGGAAACGCAAACGCGGCAGGAGTGCCGCACCGTTTCCCGGCCGGTTCACGAAACGTCGATGCAAAGCCGCACCCGCACGGTCATGCGGCCGGTCACCACGCACGTTACGCAGTATGTCGACCAGGGGCACGTGGCGCAACAAGTGGTCATGAAACCGCCGATCGTGCGGCACCGGCTGCGCTGGCTGCCGGGGGGCGCGCAGGTCGATCCGGCGACGGGCGTGACCGTCTTTCGTCCCGGCGGCTTGCACTGGGTGCCGACCGCCCGAGGGCGCTACGAAGTGCAGCAGGTATGGCAGCCGAACCTGGTGGCCCAGCAGGTTCCGGTAACCACGTACCGGCCGGAGACCATCACCGAACAGGTCCCGGTTCAAACGGTGCGCTACGAGCAGCAGCAGGAGTGCCGCGAGGTCCAAGTCCAGGTGTGCCGCTGGGTGCAGGAAGAGCGGGTGCGCCGGGTGCCCTATACGGTAACCCGGCCCGTGGTCGAACGGGTCGAGCAACAGGTGCCGGTCCAGGTGCGCCGCATGGTGACCGAGGAGCGGACGCGCCGCATTCCGGTAACGACCCAGCGCATGGAATACGAGGAGCGCGTGGAACAGGTGCCCGTGCGGGTGATGCGCATGGAAACGTACCAGGAGACGATCCAGGTTCCGCACCGGGTGGAGCGGCGGATTCCGGAGACTCGGACGTACTACGTACCGCGGGTTGTGACGTGCCGGGTTCCGCTCGATCCGTTCGGAATGGCGGTGCCGACACACGCCCCCCCGCCGACAACGCCCACCCCGCCGACAACGCCCACCCCGCCGCCGGCGCCGGCACCTCCGCCGCCGGTGACACCCGAGCCGGTGGACCCGGCCGACGAGCCACCGGTGCTCGACCCCGATGCTCCGCCGCCGGAGCCGATCGAGGAAGAGCCGGACAATAATAACAATTTGCTGCCCGTGCCGAACGGGCCGGATGAAGTGTATTGAGCCGGGCGGCGCGAGAACTGGCGGGCAGAATGGATACACAGCCGGAAGAACCAACGCGCGTGCTGGCAGGGAAGCGGGTAGCGCTGGTCGGCAGGCTGGCGAGCATGGCCCGCCGCGACGCTGCGCAACTGCTCCGCGCGCACGGGGCTACGGTGGTCGATCGGCCGGACTCGTCGGTGCAACTTGCCGTCGTGGGGGAGGAAGCGTTTCCCCTGCCCGATCCTGCGGCCCTCGACGCATGGTTCGACGCGCCCGCTCGCGCCGCCGTCGACGCCGGCACCCTCGAAGTGCTCTCGGAAACCGGCTTGTGGCAGCGGCTGGGCCTGGTCGACCCGCAGCACGACATCCAGCGGCTGTACACGCCGGCCATGCTGGCCGAACTGCTTGGCGTTGCAGTCAGTGTGGTCCGCCGCTGGCACCGGCGCGGGCTCATCCACCCGGCGCGCAAGGTGCAGCGCCTGCCATACTTCGACTTCCAGGAGGTGGCCACCGCGCGGCGCCTGGCCGACCTGCTGGCCGCCGGCGCGTCGCCCGCCGCCATCGAACGAAAGCTCGCCGCGTTGGGCCGCTACCTGCCTCACGTGCAGCGGCCCCTGGCCCAACTCTCGGTTATCATCCAGGGTAAAGACATCCTGTTGCGCGAGGGCGACGGGCTGATCGAGCCGGGCGGGCAGCGCCGTTTCGACTTCGACGCCGCGGCCGACCGTGGCGCCGCGCCCGGGCCGGAGGCCGGCGTGCCGGACGCAGCGCCCCCGCCGTCGGTCGGCCTGCCCGACCGCGCCGACGCGGCCGGCCTGTGCTTCTCCGCCGAGCAAATGGCCGCGGCCGCCGCCGAGTTGGAGGAGGCCGACCAGCTTGAAGCGGCCGCCGAAATGTACCGCGCGATGATGGCCGCCGCAGGGCCCCAACCGGAACCCTGCTTTCTCCTGGCCGAACTGCTGTACCGGCTGGGCGAAGGGAGCGCCGCCCGCGAACGCTATTACATGGCCATCGAACTCGACGAGAACTACGTCGAGGCCCGCGCAAACCTCGGCTGCGTACTGGCCGAGCAGGGGCAGCGGGAGTTGGCGGTAGCCGCCTTCGAGGGCGCGCTGCGATACCACCCCGACTACGCCGACGCCCACTATCACCTCGCCCGCACCCTCGACGAACTCGGCCGCCGCAACGACGCCGAATCGCACTGGCGGGCCTTCCTCGACCACGCGCCCGGCAGCCCCTGGGCCGACCACGCCCACGCCCGCCTCGACGCCGCGGGCTCGGAGCTTGATGAGAGCATACTTCGCTATTAGAGGGTAACCGTTCACAGGGGGACTGTCCCAATTTTCGCGGCACAAAGGGCGTTTGGCCCAATGAGCCACCGTTTCCGCCCCGAAAATGGGTCTGTCCTGTTCGCATACAGTTGGCGAACGGATTACCCCCGGCCCAATTGGCGCTGCCACACCTAAATTCCGGCCAAAAACGTGTCAAGATACATGGTCGGCCGCTTACGCAGCGTAAACGGCAAATTTCGCCGGCCACGGCCTGCCTGTCACCACACTCAGCAGGCCGTTCTGCGCTTCGCAACGGCAGGGCGCGGTGTTCCATTCACTGCCCCCGCCCGGGAGCAGTCTTTAGCTTTTGGGTAAGTGTTCACGGGGCGGCGGGGGCAGTTTCCCGGGCACATGCGAAGGGGACAGGTCCATTTTTCAGTAAGCGTTCACGGGTCGGAAATCGTCCCGGTGCTCGGCCGCGGCAGGAAATTAGCCGCAACGCGCTAGCGTCCGGTTCTTGTTTCAAGCCAGGCAAACCGGGGCTAGCGCCCTGCGGCTA